>PWUC01000240.1 GCA_003562655.1 Clostridia bacterium | reverse complement strand
CCCGAGTCCGTTCCGATCATGAAAACCACGAGAAGGGGCCGGCATCACTTCCGGCCCCTCGTTCTGCCTCACCTTATCTGCCCTGGTTCACCTGGTCTTGCTGAGCCATCCCCTAACATGCATGGCGTCTGCTATACGCTGCACTGCTGCAAGATACGCAGCCTCTCGCATCTTCACGTTCTGCTCCTGGTGCATGGCGTAGATATAATCGAAGGCGTCCACCATCTTGAGGCGGAGACGCTCGTTGGTCTCCTCTTCCTCCCAGTAGTAGCCGTAGTTGTTCTGCACCCACTCGAAGTAGGAGACCGTGACCCCTCCGGCGTTGGCCAGGATGTCCGGTATCACAAAGACACCATTGTCCCACATGATGCGGTCTGCCTCGGGGGTGGTGGGGCCGTTGGCCGCCTCGCCAATGATGCGGGCCTTCACGCCGGGTGCATTCTCAGCGGTCAGAGCATTCTCCATGGCCGCAGGAATCAGGATGTCAACTTCCATCTGGAGGAGCTCCTCATTGCTCATGTGCTCGGCTCCGGGGAATCCGACGACGCTGTGGTTTTCGCTCTTGTGCTTGAACTCAGCAACCTCCGCCGCCGGAAGGCCGGCCGGGTTGAAAATGGCCCCCTTGGAGTCACTGACAGCGACGACCTTTGCGCCGAGCTGTTGCATCAGGAAACCGGAGAAGCTTCCGGCATTGCCATAGCCCTGTACGGCCACCGTCGCACCGGCGATGTCAATGCCCAGGCGCCGGGCCGCCTCGATGATGGTGTAGACGGTTCCGCGGGCGGTTGCAGCATCGCGACCCACGGCTCCTCCAAAGTTTAGCGGCTTGCCCGTGACCACACCTAGGGCGGGATATCCCATTATCTTGCCGTACTCGTCGGCCATCCAGGCCATGATCTGCGAATTCGTATACACGTCGGGGGCGGGGCTGTCGATCTTCGGACCGATGATCCTGGCCACCTTCTGGATGAAGCCACGGCTGAGACGCTCAACCTCCGTCGGAGACAGTGTGCGAGGATCGACCTGGATCCCGCCCTTGGCACCACCGTAGGGCACATTGACCACCGCACACTTGATGGTCATCCACATGGACAGCGCCTTCACCTCATCGGCAAATACCTCGGGGTGAAAGCGAAGACCGCCCTTATAGGGGCCGAGAGCATTGTTGTGCTGGGAGCGGTATCCTGTGAAGTTGCAGAGGGAACCGTCATCCATCGTCACCGGGATCGATACCTCGTAAAACTGCTGGGGCTTTCTGAGTATCTCATAGACTGCTGGATCGAGGCCCAGCTGATCGCAGGCATCCTTGATCTGGCCGACGACAATCTGCATCGGGTTGAGCTCTTCTGACATTTGCACCCTCCTTAGGGGTTGACTTGGTATGTACGCCATGCATCAGGGCACCGTCCTGCACAACGGGTGGTGGAAGCTTCTACTGCTCCCGGCTCGCCGCCACCGACAGACCCAGTTCCAGGGCCCTGAGGTTCAGCTTCTCCGTACCCCGGGGCACCCGGTTCGCAACGGCCTCCCGGGCCGCACCCTCCGATACACAGGAGGTCATCCCCACCAGCATGCCAAGGGCCAGAACATTGGCCACAATGGCCCGGCCCAGCCTCTCCTCGGCCATCTTCGTGATGGGCACCTGTTCAACTCGGTCAGAGGCCTCATCCACACAGACCAGTGAACTGTCCACCAGTATCATGCCCTCGTCGGCAATCTCCTCTCTGTACCTGTCGTAGGCCTCCTGGCTCATGCACAGGAGGAAATCCGCCGCAATCACCTTGGGATAGTCGATCGGCTCGTCGGAGATGATGACCTCGGCCCGGCTGGCCCCTCCCCGGGATTCGGGACCGTAGGACTGGGTCTGGGTGGCATGGAGTCCGTCATGGACTACCGCCGCCTCAGCCAGGATGATCCCGGCCAGAATCTGTCCCTGTCCGCCGGTGCCGGCCAGGCGGATCTGTTTTCTCATTGTCCCTCACCCCGCTCTCGGACCCTCTCGAGGATCCTCTGGTACGACTCGGTGTATTCTGGAGCATCGAGGTCGGCGAACTCACCGATGATGGTCTTGCCCGCCAGCTCCCCGGCATCCATCTTCTCGGCCCTCTGTATGGGGACGGCGCTGTCTCTTTGCCATTTGAGAAGATCGATGGCGGACCCCATCCTGTTCCGTCTCCCGTAAACCACGGGGCACTGGGTCACCGCCTCAATGAAGGCGAACCCCCTCTTCTGCAGGCCCGCGGTTATGTAGTTGATCAGCTGCGCAATGTGGTAGACGGTGCTTCTGGCGACGTAGCTCGCCCCCGCCCCGACCATCAGTTTGCAGAGGTCGAAGGAGGGGTCTATGTTGCCGTAGGGTGCTGTGCTGGCGAAGTGCTCTGGAGGGGTCAGGGGTGAATACTGGCCGCCGGTCATGCCGTATATGCTGTTGTTGTAGCACACGGCGGTAATGTCGATGTTCCGCCTGGCGGCGTGGATCAGGTGGTTGCCACCGATGGCAGCGGCATCTCCGTCGCCGGTCAGAACCACCACGTTGAGCCCGGGTCTGGCCATCTTGACGCCGGTGGCAAAGGCCAGGGCGCGTCCATGGGTCGTGTGCAGGGTGTTGAAGTCCAGGTAACCCGGGGCACGCCCAGAACAGCCGATCCCGGAGACGATTACCGTCCGGTCCTGGTCCCATCCGACCCGGTCAATGGCGCGGACCACACCCCCGGTCACGGTTCCGTGGCCGCAGCCCGGACACCAGATGTGGGGCAGGGTCCACTCGCGAAAGTACTTCTGTACGCCCGCCATTTCAAGATACCTCCCGGATCCTGGCGTATATCTCATCGGGCCGGAACAGCTCTCCGTCGGTCCGGTTGATCCCCAGCACCTCGGCACTGTCCCCCATGATCCGCTCAACTTCCAGCCGCAGCTGTCCGAGATTCATCTCCGGGACGAGGACCGCCCCGACCTGCCCGGCAAAACTGCGCAGCTGATCCTCCGGAAACGGCCACAGGGTCACGATCCTCAGGTGACCTGCGCGAATTCCCTGCTCACGGGCCCTCGCGATGGCGTTGCTGGCGGCCCGGGCGGGCGAACCGTAGGATACGATCAGCACCTCGGCGTCGCGGGTGTCCGCTGTCTCGGCCCACTCGTAGACCTGGCGGTGCCGCTGCATCTTACCCATCAGCCTCCGCATCAGCTGATCAGCATTCGATGGGCTCATGTCGGGAAAACCCGTCTCATCATGGAACAGCCCGGATACGTGAAAACGATAGCCCTCGCCGAAGCTGGCCATGGGGGGCACCCCTGTGCCGTCATCGGCATAGGGCAAAAAATGCTCGGGAGACACCGATGGGCCCTTGCGAACTACCTCCTTCATGTCCGAGGGATCGGGAAGCCTCACGCCCTCTCGCATGTGCCCGATCACCTCGTCCAGCAGCAGTATGACCGGGACCCGGAGGGTCTCAGAGATCTCGAAGGCCCTGACCGTCGCCCTGAAGGTCTCGCCCACCGATGCCGGGGACATGACCACGATCGGGTGGTCTCCGTGGGTTCCCCAGCGGGACTGCATGACATCGCCCTGGGCCGGGGCCGTCGGTATTCCCGTGCTGGGTCCCATCCTCTGGACGTTCACGACGACCACCGGAACCTCGGTCAGGCAGGCGAACCCCAGGTTTTCCTGCTTCAGCGAGAACCCCGGACCCGATGTGGCCGTCATCGCCTTGACGCCGGTGAGGGAGGCGCCGATGACTGCGGCCATGCTGGCAATCTCATCCTCCATCTGGATGAACCTGCCCCCGAGCTCCGGGAGACGCAGGGCAAGATGTTCGGCGATCTCGCTCGATGGGGTAATGGGATACCCGGCAAAGAAGCGACAACCCGCGGCCAGGGCGCCCTCCGCCGCAGCTTCATTGCCCTGCATCAATCTCACCCTGGTCTCACTCATCCTCTTCACTTCTCAGTTGAATGGCAAAGTCGGGACAGCGCAGCTCGCACTGCTCGCACCAGATACACGCCTCCCGGTTCGACACCAGGGGCCGTCCGTCTTCACTTTCCGTGAACACATCCCTGGGACAGAACTCTATGCATATGCCGCAGGCCTTGCACCACTGTTCGTTGATGAGAATCAGGGGAACCTGGCCTCTCACCCGGGTCTCTGATGGCAAGCCTCTCACTCCTTCCGGGTCCTGTCGAGGAGCCTACTCTGCAATGTGTTGATGGATCCCGCATCCAGCCTGTAGATGAACTCAATGATGGGCTTTCCGTTGTGCACCAAACCCTCAATCTCTTTCCTCCTGCCGGGCGATACGATCAGGGCCCCCACCTGTTCGACGAGGCTTCGGACCGCGTCGGCATCCCGGGAGGTCTGCACCCTGAGATCGAAGTAGTCCAGACCCGACCCCGCCATGGATTTCATCACCCTGAGGGCGAAGTTCTCTGACAGGCAGAGCAGCCCCACGGGCTCATGACGGGGCAGCTGAGCAATTCTGACCATGGTCTCCATGTCCGGATCCAGGGCGATGCCCAGCACCTCCACACTGGGGCCCAGGATGCTCTTCACCTCATCGAGGTGAAAGAAAGTGGTCACGACGAGGTCAGCTTCCCTCGTGCGGTTGGTGAGCTCCTCCCTGTCGTCACCTGCAAGCATCTCTGTGATGAGAACGGGCATGACGTGAATCCCGGCACCGAGCTCCAGTGATCTACTGAAGTAGTCCAGCTGTTCGCGATTGCACTCCACGAAGGCAACGGTCACCCGGGCCAGCAGCGCCCGCCGTTCTTCAACCCGCCGCTGAAAGGCCCGCTCAACAGCGGACAGGTCAAGGCCCAGCTCGACAACCTGGTCCAGCAGCGAATCGACCAAGATCTGCATCGTCCTGTCGGGGCTGTTGAGATCGGATTTGTTGACATCTCCGTGCACAAAAGTGCCGCGGCCCTGTTGGGATGTGACAAAACCGCGGTCGACGAGATCCTTATAGGCCAGGCTTACGGTATTTCGGCTCACGCCGAGGACCTCGGCCAGGCGTCTTTCCGTGGGAAGTTTGAATCCTTGCTGCCACAGGCCCGATTCGATGAGGTGGGCGATCTGCTCCCTCAACTGGATGTACAGAGGTATGCCGTCATCCCGGTTGACCCTGAGGGCAATCATCGAATCTCACCCCTGACGCACACATGGACTGATCCTGGTGCCCTATTGGTTCATTGGCCTGTTCATCTCGTCGAGCCAAAACCGGTCCACCCCGGGCGGATCTTGCAGCATACCGCCCATCCGGGGAGAGCTTGGACCTATGGCCTATATCTATGGTCCATTATATGCGGCCCCCTCCAGGGTTTCAACACCATTTAGCCGTCATCTTCCCGGGCTTCAGGCTGCGGACCGGCGACAGCATCGCGGCTGAACTTCATTGAAATATCCCCCGACACCTCGAGAATCAGGTCCGCCTCACTCAGGGACTTGATGATCCCGTATATACCACCTATGGTCACAACCCTGTCACCCACTCGAAGGGCACCGAGCATCTCGCGACGCTCGCGATCCCGACGCTGTTGTGGCCTGATGAATATGAAGTACATCAGGGCCAGAAGAAACAGCCAGGGCCACAGGTTGATCAGTATGTTTCCTGTCTCACCAGCCACCCATCCCATCTCCCTTCAGTTTGCAGTTACCGCTCTTCCCCTCGATACACCGACTCTACATTTTACCACAATCGGGTCCCCGTGACCCGTTCATCCACCCGCCAGCGGGGAAATCAGGACGATCTCGCAGTCTTCCTCGAGAAGATGGTCCCCGGCCCTGCTCCTGCCATTGATGACAATGGCGGCGAAAACCTGCGGGTTCACCTCCAGTTTCTCCTCGATGAACTCCGCCACCGGCTGCGGCTCGGAGATCTCAAACTCATATTCGGCCTTCTTCTCGGGCAGCAGCGATACAACGTGGCCGTGAACCCTGACCTTTATGCGCAATGCCCCCCCTCCTCTCAAACAGCGGTGCGGTTCCCCCGTATTATATGCCAGATTTCGGTCAGGCTGAAGGGCAGTGGAGATTCGCGCCGGTCGGCAGCTGCCGATACAGAGGTTTCTGCTCCACTATGGTTGAATACTGCGTATGGAGGGAGAGTGAAGAGATGTCAGAATTACAGGGTTTCGAACAGTTCCGAAAGAGCATCAATGAGAAGATCCTGAAGGCAGACAACCGTGCCATCAAGAGATTCTTTGCGCTCGACAGCGGGGTCTACCGGGAAGGGCACCTGTCCGCCCGGACCAAGGAGATGATGGGGCTGGCCGCATCCATGGTCCTGCGCTGCGACGACTGCATCACCTATCACCTGATCAGGTGTCACGAGGAGGGGGTCACCCGGGATGAGTTCTTCGAGATCTTCGCCGTCGCTCTGGTCGTGGGTGGCTCCATCGTCATACCACACCTGAGAAGGGCCGTTGCCACTCTGGAAGAGCTCCCCTGGGAGGAGTGACTTCGTCGGGTGCACCTCCTGAAGGGCGGGGTGCGGTGATTCAATGGTGAAGGCCGCAGTCCCTTCATTGCGGCCCCCGGATAAACATATCAAGAGAGGGATGGCCGGGCTCCGGTCCATCCCCCCAGCCTCAGCGGGCCTCTAAAGCGCGGTGGATCAGGTCACATCGACCCTTCCTCCCCGGTCCAGCTGGGGCTTCCACTCGATCTCGATCTCGAACTGGTGCTCAACATCGTCTTCGATCTCGTATTTCAGCTCCAGCCTGGTCGCGCCGGTGGGGCGAATTGGCACCTGCTGTTCTCCCTGGGTCAGGTTGAAAAATCCCTGCTCCTTCAGCTTCATCCCCACCCTGACCAGGAAGTCGCCGATTTCCTCGACGCTTCGGGACTCTTCGCTGGAAAAGACAACCTCTTCGCGGGCAGACATCATCCCACCTCCCCTCTACGTTGTTCTCTGGACTGCCGGGGCTTGACGGCATTGCAGAGGTCTGTGCCTGCCATGGCCCCGACCACAGCGTCCACGGCCAGTGACGACGAGCGAACCGCTTCGATTTTTCCGTCGCACCCCACTTCTGCTGGGAAAACCCACAGCCAGGTGGATCCGAGCCGATTCAACCACAGCCTTCGGAGATATCCACCGGCGAGATCACCTCCGTAGAGCAGAGATGTGAAAGGGAGATCCGGCCTGCCTCCCGCCCTCGCTCCGGGTCCCGGGCGTCCCGCGACGGGACCGGGAGAGTGAGAGCCACCTGTACGGGTGATCTATGGGGCATGGTCTCAGCGGGTCGGGCTGCCCCGATCCCATGCGCCGCCACCGTCTCGTCCGGCCCTCGACCGGTCGCCACCCCTCACCGGGCATGACCTCCCTGGGGTTGATGCAGGGGCGATGATCAGGGTCACGCCATGGGTTGGCTCCCTGGGCGCTGAGATCGGAGGCAGAAGGGCTGTCGTAGGCTGGGGGCACGGGCCACCGGGTGCAGATCCCCTCTGCCCGGAACGAAAGCAGAGCAGGAGGACGCAGGCCCCCTCACCCCTCTCCCTGCAGGTCTCTACCCCGGATCTGCACGCTCAGAACCCCCTCGACATTCTCCAGGTGCTCGGCTAGGAGCATTTTCTCAGCCTGAGGTGGAAATCCCACATACATCAACAGTTCGATCCTGCCCTCCTCCCCGGGTGTCATCTGAATGTTCGTGATGTTCACGTCGTGCGATCCAATGGTCTCCCCCACGGTGCCCAGAAGACCGGGCCGGTCCCTGGCCACCACCCTGACCACCCCGGTGCTGCGCTTGAGGGCGACGTACAGCTCCACCCGGGACAGCAGTGAGAGCGATATCAGGGCGATGGCCACCGCCCCCAGGGCGTAAAAATACAGGCCGGCACCTGCGGCCAGTCCCAGGGCTGCCGCCATCCACAACCCGGCTGCCGTGGTCAGTCCCCGGACGGTTGCACCCTCGCGCAGGATGGTCCCCGCACCCAGAAAGCCGATCCCGCTGACCACCTGGGCGGCGATCCGGGCGGGATCGCTCTGCATGACGCCGGCAAAGCTCCGTGACACCTCCACCGAGATCATCATGATCAGCGCTGCCCCCACGCATACGAGAATGTGGGTGCGCAGCCCGGCGGGACGGTCGTGGATCTCCCGTTCCAGTCCCACAAGCCCCCCGATGACCATGGCAAAGAGGAGCCGGAGGATCGGTTCTGAGCTTTCAAAGGTCATCCTACCCCTCCTCGGGCAAAACCAGTCTTCAGCCATTCCTACGCCGCCCCGGGCATCCCGGGGCGTCCCGCGCATGCAGATACTGCCAGGGCCTTCGCGCAGCTGTCGGTCCCCGGGGCGGGCGGCCCCCTCTACCCCAGGGCCGTCCGGAGCCGATCCAGGTTCATGTTCCCCCCGCTGAGAATGAGACCGACGCGTCTGCCCCGGAGCGCCTCCCCCAGTTTGAGAGCCGCAGCGGTGGTGGCTGCCCCGGCTCCCTCCGACACCATGTGGGTGGTCTCGAGGAGGAAGCGGATCGCGGCCCTCATCTCGTCGTCGGAGACCAGGATGAAATCATCGAGCAGCTGGCGCAGCATCTTAAAGGGAAGCTCAAAGGCAACCCGGGTGGCCAGACCCTCAGCGAAGGTCCTGACTTCGGGAGTCTCCTGCAGTGTACCGTCCCGCCAGGATCGGTAGACGGCGTCCGCCCCCTCTGCCTGCACGCCCACGAGGCGGATGTCCGGGTTGATGGTCTTGGCCACCAGCCCCCCGCCGCAGGCGCCAGATCCTCCGCCGATGGGAACCAGCAGGACCTCCAGATCAGGGACGATCTCCAGCAGCTCAAGGGCTGCAGTGGCGACGCCGGCTATCAGGTAGGGCTCGTTGGCGTTGTGTATGTAGTAATAGCCCTCGCTGTCCGCCCGCTCCTCTGCCATCTCCCGGCCCTCGTCATAGTCCCTGCCCTTCGCGACGACCTCGGCTCCGAGCACTTCCATGGTCCGTATCTTCAGCGGGTTGGTGTTTTCGGGAACGTGGACGATGACGCGGGTCCCGAAGGCCCGTCCCGCGTAGGCGATCGATTGCCCGTGGTTTCCGCTGGAGGCGGTGATGACCCCGCGTCTCTTCAGGGACTCCGGAAGCACCGACAGCAGGTTTATGCCGCCCCGGACCTTGAAGGCCCCGGTGGGCTGCACGTTCTCACACTTGATAGAGGCCTCAAAGCCGAAGGAATCATCCAGCAGAGGCGACTGGTAAACCGGCGTCGGCCGGAGATGGGGCGCAATCCTTCGCCTGGCCAGCATCACATCCTGAAAGGTCGGCGGTGTAAGTTTGTCCTCGGGATCGATCATGGCTGTCACTCCCTCGCACTGATCTGCGGGCGGTGCCCGGAGCTGTCGGTGTGTAGAGCTCTGTCCTCACCCTTTCATTATCGCACATGCTCTGAGCGTCGTGTAGCGGTCAGGTTGAGAAGATCTCCGTTGCAGCTGCATTGTCGGGCCTGCGTCCGATCTATGCTCATCAGGCGCCTGGTGGGAGTACATTTTCTTGATCCAGCATCCACCATCATCCGGTCCCATTCAATGCTTCAGAACCCAGCCACAATGTACTATAATGAAGTGCTGTCAACCTGACGTCTTCTGTGTGCAGACAGCACATGATCAATTCCTCGGAGGGGGTTGGTACCCGAATGACGCGACGTTCAATGTGGACAGTTGGCGTGCTTGCGGTGGCGGTCCTTCTGCTCATCGCTGGTTGTGCTCAGGACACAAAACCTGCAGACACTCCAGAGGATGAGCCCAGAGAGCCGGTAGAGGTGGTGATCACCCAGGGAGTCGACATCATGGGCTGGGACATTCACGATCACAACAACACGGCAACTGAGGCCGTGCATACGAATGTCTTCGATTATCTCGTCTGGCGAGGTGACAACCTGGAGTTTGAGCCTGCCCTGGCAACCTCCTGGGAACTGATCGACGACCACACCTGGCGCTTCTACCTGCGCGAGGGCGTCACCTGGCACGACGGGGAGCCCTTCACTGCCGCCGATGTGAAGTTCACCCTGGAGCGGATCGCCAATCCCGAAACGGGAGACGGGCTGAGAGAACACGGTCAGTATCGCCAGATCAGGGAGGTCCGAATCATCGACGAACACACCATCGACATCATCACCGCTGACCGCGAACCGGTTCTTCTCAACCGGCTCTGCCGCCTGGGATCCTCCATCCTGCCCGAACACTTCTTCGACCATTACGACACCCTGGACGAGGGCTTCGAGGCCTTTGAGAACGATCCCATCGGAACCGGTCCCTACCGGGTCATCGAGTGGATCAGGGACGACCGGCTGATCATGGAGGCCTACGACGATCACTGGCGCGGGAGGGCTCCCATCGATCGCCTGGTGCATCGGGCGATCCCTGAGGATTCCACCCGGGTGGCAGAACTGATAACCGGTGGCGTTCAGATGGCGGTGAACATTCCTCCCATGGAATGGAGTCGCGTGGATTCCGAACCCGGCATGTCCATCCACAGGGCCAACAGTCAGCGCGTGATGCTCATAGACATCCGTCATCTCGACGGTTTCAGGACCCAGGATCCGCGGGTTCGCGCAGCAATAGAGTATGCCATTGACAACCAGGCCCTGGTGGATGAGCTGCTGGGTGGTGCCGCCACCCCGAGCCGGACCCGGGTCACTCCCGGCAACTTCGGGGCAAACCCGGCCCTTTACGACACCTATCTGTTTGATCCCGAACAGGCGCGCGAACTGCTGGCCGAGGCCGGATACGGCCCGGACAACCCGTGTGAGATCGGTTTCCTGGTCCCCTCGGGACGCTACCCCATGGACCGCGAGGT
>PWUC01000027.1 GCA_003562655.1 Clostridia bacterium | reverse complement strand
GCTCCTGAGCCCTCACCGGGAGGATAGTGAACTCAGCGCTGTGAACCGTGCAGAAGGGGAGGCCTCACCCATCTCCCCGGAAACGGCCCGGGTGATCGGGACCGGTCTCGAGCTGGCATCCGTGACGGGCGGTGCCTTTGATCCCACGGTCAGGGTCCTGGTGCAGCTCTGGGGCTTCGACACCGATGCACCCGGGTTGCCCGGCGAGGAGGAGATCCTCCTCGCTCTGGAGCTGGTCGATTACACGGCCGTTGACCTGCGGGACAACACCGTCACCCTGAAACCCGGCATGGCACTGGATCTCAACGCCCTGACCAAGGGGTATGCGGCCGACAGGGCGGCTGAGATGTTGGTGGAGGCGGGTGCCGGCGGGGCCCTGGTGAACGCCGGGCAGAGCAGCATGAAGGTGGTTGGTTCAGCTCCCGGAGGACGGCCCTGGAGGATCGGTCTCATGCATCCCAGGCGGGATGACGAGGTTTACGCCGCCATCGAGATGCAGGGCACAGAGAGCCTCAGCACCACCGGTGACTATCAGCACTACTTCACCGCAGGTGATGACCTGTACTGTCATGTGTTCGATCCCGCCACCGGGTGGCCTGCCCGGTCCATGCAGACCATCACGGTCTTTGCCGAGTCGGCGATGTGGGCTGACGGCCTTTCCACGGCCCTGTTTGTCATGCAGCCCGAGGAGGCCCTCTCTGTGGTGGAGCAGATGCCCGCGGTGGAGGCGGTGCTGGTGACGGCCGATGGTGAGATCAGGCATTCCAGTGGCCTGGAGGGACGATTGGAGCTGTTCGACGGGGAGGAGGCGGGTCAATGAGGGCGATGATCCGCAGGAGACTGCACCTTCATCCGGGTGACCTGGTGGTGATGGGTCTGGTGCTCCTCGCAGCTGCGGCCGCGGCCATCCTCATACCCTCGGCCCTGGCCGGCAGCAGCTCGGGTTCACCCTTGCAGGTCGAGGTGCGGTCCCTCGAGCCTGGAGGGGGGGCTGAGGTCGTTACGCTGGTCGATCTGCCGGCTGAGACGAGCCTCGAGCTCCCCGGAGGGATGCTCCTGGTGGTCTCCGGATACACCGCCAGGGTGGTCGAAAGTGACTGCCCGCAGAAGATCTGCACCCGGGCTACCCTCACCCGGGTTGGAGACAGGACCCTGTGTGTTCCCAATCGGATCGTCGTGGAAATGAGGGGCGATCCGTCCGACAGACCGTATGACATGATCGTACGCTAGTCGGGGATCATGCCGGTGAGCCGTTCAATGGGTTCATCCAGTGTGAAGTGCCCTCCCAGGCTGACCCCCCTTTCGCCTTCCACCAGGATCTGCACGCGATCCACATCGGGGAATTCGGTGAGCGTGTTGACGATGCCCGCTATGACCAGGGTCTCACCGGCGGAACCCGCCGCGTATTCGGCGACGTGGGGGCTGAAGTCCACGGTGGCCAGACCATCATCATCAACTTCCAGAGACAGAACCTCGGTTTCCGGTGGGAGGATGGGTGACAGGGGCCCTGCGGGGTCCGGACCCCTGATCAGCTCGGCCAGGGCAGCTTCCTTGAGATCCGTCGTCTCATCGGTCGCGCGGATCACAGGAACGGTGATGATGTCAGTGGCGGTGGCAAGCCCCATGTAGACCACGAGCTTGATGCCCCCATCCGGGGTCGCCAGGGGAGAGGACTCCATGAGCTCCAGTCGGGATCGAAGCGATGCCTCTCGTGACTGGAGTTGCTCGATCTCCTGGCGCAGGGCTTCAGGATCTGGGTCATCTTCGCCTGCCAGCTGACAACCGGCAGGGATGATCAGCAGCGCCAGGGCAGCCAGGATGCTCAACCGGCGAAGCACGACGGTGCATTTGGATAGCATTACATGATCTCCTTTCTCACGCGTATGTTCTCCCACAGGAGGCCTCTCTATGAGACCGCCCTAACCCTCTTTGGGATGAGGAGCGGTCCTTCAACCGGCGAGGGTATTGATGACCATTTCTCCTGCTTTCATGACCATTGCTATATTCAACCGGTTGCCCAGCACTGATATGTCGGAGGTTGGATCCCCGTCGACGATGACCAGGTCGGCCCAAAAACCGGATCGGATCTGGCCGAGACTGTCTGCCAGTCCCATCAGCTCTGCGCCCCCGGTGGTGGCGGAGACCAGAGCCTCGGTGGGACTCATGCCGGCCTTGACCATCAGCTCCAGCTCGAGGGCGTTGCACCCATGATAGTTGTAGGGGGTGGCAGCGTCGGTGCCCATGGCGATCCTGACCCCGGCCCGGTTGGCCCGGGCGAAGCTCTGCAGGTGCGCCTGCTGTGCCTCCCGCGCCTTCCGCACGCCGTATTCGGGTATGCCGGCTTCCGTTCCACGGGTCACGATGTGATGAACCGCCGCCAGGGTGGGAACCAGGAACACGTCTCTTTCCAGCATGAGTTCGATAATCTCATCGGTCAGGTAGAAACCGTGTTCGATCGAGGATATGCCCGCCAAAATGGCATTCTTGATTCCGAGGGATCCCTGGGCGTGGGCCATGGTCTTCTTCCCCACGTTCACGGCCTCATCGATGGCAGCCCTCATCTCCTCGAGGGTCAGGCCGCGGGCGGTGGGAATGTCGCCCTCGGACATGACCCCACCCGTGGCGTGCAGCTTGATGTGATCGGCGCCGTCGCGCAGCTGCTCCCTGGCAGCCCGTCTCGCTTCATCGGGCCCGTCCACAACGTACCGGCCGCTGTACTGCAGCTCCGGGGGCCATCCATTCTGGAAGTCCCCGTGTCCTCCCGTTATGGAGAGCCCTTTCCCTGCCACATGCAGCCGGGGTCCCGGGACCAGGCCCTCGTCAATGGCCAGCCTGAGGGCGACGGCCAGATGGTGGTTCGAGCCGGCGTCCCTGGCCGCAGTGAAGCCGGCGTGAAGGGTCTCACGGGCGTTGACGGTGGCCCTGATCGCCGCGTGGGGAACCAGCTCTTTCATCTGTTTGAGCCGGTCGGGTTTCGGGTTGCCGATGATGTGGATGTGGCTGTCGATCAGACCCGGCAGCAGGGTCTTCCCGCCGGCATCGATGACGGTGGTCCTTTCATCAACGGAGGCCTCCGCGTGCGGGAGCACGGACTCTATGCGATCTCCCTCTATCACGACTGTAGCAGGTTCCGAAATGTCTGCCCCGGTTCCGTCGAAGATCCGGGCGTTGCGAATAGCGGTTTTCACAGTCTCTGCCTCCTTATCTGCATCTGCGAGACGCAGGTCATTCCTCTGCAGGGGGTTGTGCCCTTGCTCATCGGCCGTTGACATGGGCGGGCTTTCCGCATGGGACAGATCTCACTCCAGCTCCGGGTCACCGAAGAGCCGCTCCACCTGGCCCCGCCCGGTGCCCGCCCTGCCTCAGTCGTGAACCGCCCTGAATCCGATCTCGATCTCAGCATCCTCTATCTCCGTCTCGAAGGTGTGGTCCATCTGCCCGGGGTTGCCGGGCTCGAGGGAGCGGGCCAGGATTTCGTCGGCCACCTCACCGCCGAAGTCTCTCAGAGCCGCGCCCAGTTCCCCGCCGGCGCGGTAGCGGACATCGATGTGGTCCGATACCTCGAGACCGGCCCTCTTGCGGCTGTCCTGGATGAACCGGATCACGTCCCGGGCCAGGCCCTCGCGAAGAAGTGCGGGTGTGATCTCCGTGCTCAGGGCGACCGTGTAGCCCTCCTCGGCCGCTGCGGCGAACCCCTCGCGATTGTGGGTTCGGACCACCAGATCGTCGGGAGCCAGTGTGTACTTCCCGGCGTTGACCTCATCGCCCCGCCTGACAGCCTCGGCCAGGAACCGGGCGTCTGTCGCCGCGACTGCCCTGGCGACCTCGGGCATGTCGCCCTTGTATTTCGGTCCCAGCCTGGAGTAGTCGGGCCTGACCTCGTATTCTATGAAGTCCCTGTCATCGGACACGGGTGCTATTTCTTTCACATTGAGTTCATCGATCACCAGGTAGTTCAGAGTCTCATCCCAGGTGGGTCCGGCCACCATCAACTGGGGCAGAGGCTGGCGGACCTTGATCCCACTGGCGTTCCTGGCCGCCCGCCCCAGGGAGGTTATGCGCCGGATCTTCTTCATCTCCCCGTCCAGGTGGTCGTTTCTCCAGCTCTCGGGGGGGCGGGGCATCCCGGTAAGATGCACGCTGCGCGGCAGCTCGGCCCCGTCGGGCCGGCCCCTCACCACGAGATTCTGGTACATCTCTTCGGTCAGGAAGGGGATGAGCGGGGCCAGGGTTTGCGACAGCATCACCAGGGCGTCATAGAGAGTCTGGTAGGCTGCGAGCTTGTCGCGGAGGGCCGCGGCGTCGCCCGCTGCACCCTTCCGCCAGAAGCGGCGCCGTGAGCGACGGACGTACCAGTTGGACATGTCCCCGGTGAACCGCTCCAGGTGCGCGGTCGCCCGCAGGGCGTCGTAGTCGGCCAGGGCGCGGTCTGCCTCCACGACCGTGCTGTACAGGCGACTGTAGAGCCACTGGTCGAGCTCTGAGCGCTCGTCCAGGGGGATCTCGGCCTCCCGCCCGGGCACAAACCCGTCCAGGCGGGCGTACGTGACGAAGAAGCTGTAGACATTCCACAGGGGGATGAAGAAACGGCGGCGGATCTCGTCAGCTGGGCCGTAGCCGAAGTAGACATTGCCCGTCGGGTTCGACGTCATGTAAAGCCACCTCATCACATCTGCTCCCATCCGGGCGGTGGCGTCCTCGAACCATATGGCGTTGCCGGCGCTTTTGTGCATCTCCTCACCCTCCTCGTCGAGGACCAGGCCGTGGCCCAGAACCGTCAGAAAGGGAGGTCTTTTCGTGAGGGCGGTGCTCATCGCCAGCAGAGAGTAGAACCAGTTGCGGAACTGACCGGGGAAGCTCTCCGTTATGAAGTCCGGTGGAAACCACTTCTCCCAGTAGTCTCTGTCGGTGAGGTAGTGGAGAGTGGAGTAGGCGACGATGCCCGCGTCAAGCCACGGATTGCCCACGTCGGGGATGCGCCTCATGCTGCCACTGCACTCGGGGCAGTCCAGGTGGACCCGATCAATCCAGGGGCGGTGAGGTGTGTGTCCCTCGAACTCCTCCCAGCCCTCGACGGCTCGCTGCTGCAGCTCCTCGGGACCGCCGATGACATCGAAGTGCTCGCAATCGGGGCAGACCCAGATGGGCAGGGCGAGGCCCCAGTAGCGCTTCTTCGAGATCATCCAGTCACTCATGTTGCGCAGCCAGTCCAGCTCCCTCTCCTCTCCGAAGGACGGTATCCACCTGATCTTGCGAACCACGTCCATGATGTCTCCTCGCCAGGGGTCCATGGCTATGAACCACTCGTCTACCAGGCGGAAGACGAGTTCCTCACTGCAGCGCCAGCAGACGGGATAGCGGTGAGTGATGTCTTCCTGGGTGAGGAGAATGTCTCTTTCTTCGAGATCTGTGATGATCGGTCCCGCGGAGTCAGCCGCGCCGATTCCGGCCAGGAAGCCGTATTGCTCTGAAAAGGCCCCGAACTCATCTATGGGTGCCAGAACGGGCAGGTCGTATTCGCGGCCCAGCTGGAAGTCCTCCTGACCGCAGCCCGGGGCGATGTGGACGCATCCCGATCCCTCGGCAGGATCGACTTCATCCCAGGGGATTATGACGGGCTGCACCCCCTCCTGGGCGGGCAGATGATGATAGGGTCCGCGATAGTGCTTGCCGACCAACTCGGCACCCGGCAGGGTCCGCACCACCCGGACCTCTTCCCCGAAGATCCGGGTCGCCGACTCCTCCGCCAGGATGTAGCTGCCGTGGTCGGTTGCGACCTCGGCGTAGGTTCGCTCAGGGTTGACGGCAATCGCCACATTGGCGGGCAGCGTCCAGGGGGTTGTGGTCCAGATCAGGATGTAGGGGTTTTCGGGCATGTCCATCATGGGCAACCTGACGTAGATGCTGGTGTGGGTGAGCTCCTTGTAGCCCTCGGTTACGATCTCGTGTTCACTCAGGCCCGTCCCGCAGCGGGTGCACCAGGGCATGACATCGTGGCCCCGGTAAATAAGGCCTCGCTCGTGCATGGTCTTGAGGAAGTGCCAGATGGTGTAGTTGTTCTCCTCATCCATGGTGTAGTATGAGTTCTCCCAGTTCATCCAGTATCCGAGACGCTTGGACTGTTCAGTCTGCACCTGCGAGTAACGGAGAACCCGCTCCCTGCACTGCTCCACGAAGGCGGCCATGCCGTATTCCTCGATCTCCTGCTTCGAATTCAGGCCCAGCTCCTTTTCCACCTCGACTTCGACCCAGAGCCCCTGGCAGTCAAACCCGTTCTGGTATCGCTGCTCGTAACCCTTCATGGTCCGGTATCTCTGGAAGACGTCCTTGTAAGTCCGACCCCAGGCGTGATGGACGCCCATGGGGTTGTTGGCGGTTATTGGCCCATCCAGGAAGGAGTAACGTTTCTGGGCGCCGTCGTTTTTCTTCAGGTACTCGAATCTGACACCGTCCTCTTCCCACCACTTCAGCAGCTTCTCCTCCATGGGGGGAAAGTCCACTTTGCTGGGTACGGCTTTGAACATATGTCTTCTCCCTCCATCGGTAGTGAATGATGCGCCGAAATGAGAAAACCGTCCCTCAGGGACGGCTGCGACCGCGGTACCACCCGGATTGGCCCGCCGGGTGGCGGACCCCCTCATAATCTGCAGGCACCGGCCGCATCACCGGCGGCACGATGCCTCGGTGCTGTAACGGGCACGGCCCGGCGAAGCCTACTTGCGCGAGCTTTCGGCTGGCGGCTCGGGAAGGATCTTCAGTGCTTTTGCCCGCCCGGTTTGCACCATCTCCGGGCTCTCTGTGGGGCCGATTGTGCACCTACTCGTTTCCCTCATTGCCTGTATGACCCGCAGGGTGATGATGAACGGGGCTTGTGACTTGCGATAAATGATAGCATAGTTGCCTCATCGCGCCAAGGGTGCAGCTTGATTCAGTCCGCTGCAGCAGGCAGAATTAGAAATGCCCGGATGAGCGGCGAAATATGATCAGGGGGGAGATCGCCTTCATGTTGGACGGTTTGGGGATGACCGAGCGCGATGTACAGAAAAAGACCGAGCTCCGCAACCGGATCCGCCGCATCGAGGGCCAGGTTCGTGGATTGGAGCGGATGATATCAGAGGATCGCTACTGCGTGGACATACTGCGGCAGCTGGCAGCAGTGCGCTCTGCCCTGCATTCGCTGGCGATGATCATCCTGAGCGACCATGTTCAGGGCTGCGTAGCCGACGCAATCAGGGGAGAGGGGAAGATGGAAGCGGAGGAGGCCCAGAAGGAGCTGATCGAGGTCCTGAGGACCTACATCAGGTGACCGGTCCAGGGGACCGGCAGACTGGTGGCCCCGCTCGCCACGTGGGGTGTGGACCGGGGAAGGCGTTTGCTGCGTGGGTTGTGCCCGCAGTCGCTGCGCGGACTTTCATGGGCGAGAGTCCACCTCGATCTCGTTGCGTATTCTTTTTATGCCCTCGATGTTGCGTGCAAGATTGATGGCGATTTGGCGGTCTCGTGAACGGTTGACGGTTCCGCGCAGGTACAGGGTCCTTCCGGAGACGATTCCGCGCACCTGCCCCGAAAGACAGTGATCGACGGTCTGCAGGATTTCGTTGACGCGGCTGGTGAGGGTGGCATCATCCGGGGGGGTGCGCCTGTTCCCGTTGTGCCGAGGGACGGAGACGTCATTGATGATCCTCGTCACCCCGGGGAGTGATTGCGCCATATGCTCGATGGTGCGCCGGTCTGCCAGATTTCTGACATGGCCGGACAGCCTCACGGTCCCCCGGCTCACATAGGGCAATACGTCCGTGAATCCTCGGCAGCGGAGCAGGCGGTCCATGGCCTGCTCGGTGTCAGTGTCATCCATTCCCCTTGGCATCTTGACAGTCAGGTGGTTTTCCACTCTGCTGACGCCTGGAAGATCGGAGATGAGATAATAGATGGATCTCATCTCGGACAGGCTATCCACGATTCCGCGCAGCTGAATCCGGTGGTGATCAACGTCGATGTGAAGATGCTGGACCGTCATCGGCAGCGAGTCTAGCTGATCAAGCACTGTTTGAAGGGTGATTTCCCCGTGCGTCTTACTCAGGATACTTCCTCCCTTCATCTACTACTGCGTCCCGTCCTTAGGTTTATGCTGTCCATCTTCTGACGATTCGGTCCGGCGCGTGCGGATCTGGGACGTACCAATATTTCCCGGTGCGCAGACTCCTCGTTCCAACTCGGATCGAAGGGGGTTGCTCCGAAGCGAAGCCTTCTCAGAATGCCCCACGACCAGGCGGGGACATCAGGATTCGGTAGAGGATGAGGTGGCCGCTTTTCCCCTAAGGTCCGAAGCACGGTCTGCTGCTGAGCCCACAATATTGACATATGTCCATAACATTGAAATACTAATAGCAAGCAAGCTCTGGGGAAGGGGGTGACGAGACGGTGAAAGTTGCCATTTGTGCTCGGAAAGGCAACCTGCAGGCTGAGATGGACGACCGGTTTGGCCGCGCGGAGTACTTCGTGATGGTGGATACTGAATCCGGGACAGAGGAGATCGTGCGCAATCCATCCCTTACCCTCGGAAGCGGTGCGGGCGTCCAGTCTGCGCAGCTGTTATCAGACCGTGGAATCCAGACCCTGATTGCTGGCAACATCGGTCCCAAGGCGGCCCGGGCGCTGCAGGCTGCGGGCATAAGGGCCTACCGCCCGAAGTTCAAAACGGTATCCGAAAACCTCCAGGCTCTGAAGAGGGGAGAGCTGCAGCAGGTTTCGGATGCGACGCCGGGACGCGGCAGACGCACGCGACGAAGGTGAAAGAAAGGAGACGGAAGAGATGAAAATCGCAGTAGCAACCCAGGACGGGGCGGTGTCACCGCACTTCGGTCGCTGTCCTGAATACACAATCGTGCATGTTGAGGATGGATCCGTCGTCGAGCGGACCGTTGTGGCCAATCCGGGCCATGAACCAGGAGTACTTCCCGGTTTCCTCGCCAGACATGGGGTGACGTGTATGATAGCCGGCGGCATGGGGCCGCGGGCGCAGAACCTGTTCTCGAATCTCAACATTGATGTGGTTGTCGGTGCAACGGGTCCCGTAGATGACGTACTGCGTGACCACATTTGCGGACGTCTCGAGACAGGCGAGGATCTCTGTGATCATCGCTAGAGGTGTACTGGGAACTGTTCGGTAGAGAGGTGAGTCGCTATGTTCGGAGTGCCACGTTTGCAGGGGAATCTGCGCAGGAGGCTGGGAGGTTTTCGCCGCAGCCCGGATCAGCAGGAGACAGGGAACCCGGATCACTCCCTGGGCGAGGTTGCAGGCTGCTTCCTGGTCGCGATAGGCACATTGCTGCTGTACCTGTACAGCCCCGGGGGTTCCCGGCAGGGCGATGATGGGCCGTGGTGACCATCGCCTGCGCCAGTGGAAAGGGCGGAACGGGCAAGACCACCGTCGCCACCAATCTTGCGACGGTGCTGGCGAGGGAGAGCAGGGTTCAGTTTCTGGACTGCGACGCGGAAAACCCCAACGGTCACCTCTTTCTGAAGCCGGGTCGCGTCTCCCGGAGAGAGGTCGAGGTCTCAATTCCGGAGGTCGACGAGGCGGGCTGCTCCCAGTGCGGCCGGTGCGTACAGGCGTGCAATTTCAGCGCCATATCTCTGCTGGGCGAGCATCTGATGGTCTTTGACGAGTTGTGTCACAGCTGCGGCGTCTGCTCCTATGTCTGCCCGGAGGGGGCAATAGCTGAAGTGGGACGCGCGGTGGGGTTCATACGACGGGGAAGGGTTGGCAGCGTGAGCTTTGCCGGGGGCGAGCTGAACCCGGGCGAAGCCATTGCAGTGCCCGTCATCGACGCCGTCAGAAGATGCGCTTCGGGCAGTGGCCTTGTGATTGTCGATGCTCCGCCCGGCACCTCCTGCCCGACGATGGCATCGGTCAGGGGTGCCGACTTTTGTCTGCTGGTCACGGAGCCGACTCCCTTTGGCCTCAGCGATCTCAAGATGGCTGTGGGAATGTGCAACAGGCTGGGGATCCCGCTTGCGGTGATCATCAACCGGTGCGATCTTGGTGACGACGGGGTTGAGGCGTATTGCCGTTCGCAGGATATCGCCGTCCTGGCCAGGTTCCCCTGGGACCGGAAACTGGCCTCGGTATATGCTCAGGGAGGATTGGTCTGTGAGGCTTCTGTCCAGTGGTCGGAACGGTTTCTGGAACTAGGCCGGACGCTGAAGGCCATGGTCGGAGGGGGCGGTGGATGATGAAAGAGCTGGTCATTGTCAGCGGAAAGGGCGGAACCGGCAAGACATCCATTGTCGCTTCCCTTGCGGTGCTGGCTGGGGACGACCCCGTGATCGCCGATTGCGACGTGGAGGCGCCGGATCTGCATTTTCTGCTCAGACCCAGGATCCAGGAGGAGCATGAGTTCATCAGTTCGCAGCGGGCGGTGATCGATCTTGATGCCTGTTCCGGCTGTGGCCTGTGCGGAAAGTACTGCCGGTTCGAGGCCATCAACGATGACTTCATCGTGGACGGGTTGGCCTGTGAGGGCTGCGGACTGTGCACCCACGTTTGCCCCCAGGGCGCCGTCTCCATGAAGGACGTCGTCTCAGGACACTGGTTTCGCTCCATCACCCGCTGCGGTCCCATGGTCCATGCGCGGCTTGGCTTCGGCGAGGCGAACTCGGGGAAGCTGGTGAGCAAGGTGCGGCAAGAATCTCGTCGTTTGGCTGAACACTCAGGGGCGGACCTGATCATCGTCGATGGTCCACCCGGCATAGGGTGCCCCGTCATCGCCTCGCTGTCGGGAGCTGCACTGGCGGTCATTGTGACTGAGCCTTCGGTTTCCGGGGTGCACGATCTGGAGCGAGTGTTGGATGTCTGC
>PWUC01000092.1 GCA_003562655.1 Clostridia bacterium | reverse complement strand
GTGGTACGATGTTTGCTGTCACCCCGGTACATCCTCCCGTCCGTCTCCGACAGAGTGGCCCGCCGCCGGTGAGTGGTGTCTGTCCGCGGCTGAGATGAACCATCCTTAGAGGAAAAGTCCACCAGAGTTACACGGTTCGTTGTCCATTATGAGCGCAAATCATCCAGACCGCAATGGCCGTGATCAGTTCGGAGTCGAGTCCCCGTGTGACCATGGGCTCTGTCAGTGCTCCCCGCCCGCTGGCCACATCAACAACCGGTGAGGCGTCTGTTGATATCAGCTCAATGAGACAGGCAGTGGCTTCATCTACAGCTGCGTTCATCTCGCTGGTGTAGATGTGGCGGCCCGCTCCCTCCCGCGCCATCCTGGCCCTGCCGAAGTCCCCCTGTTCCTAACGGGCCCAATCCGTCCAATGGACTGTCACTGAGCTTGGCTCGTACTTCGGGGTGTGCGTCCAGGTACTACGTCAGATGTCCGTGTTTGGTCCCACAGGTCCGTGCGCTGGAGATCTTCCGTTAGAAGGGCGCTATCCCGTCGCGGACCTGGCACTCTGCACCTCACCTTGATGAAGCCCGCCTCCAGCAGCTGCCGAAAGTGGTAGTGAAGAGACGGATCGAACAACAGAGCGCCTTCTCTGACTGTTTGAGGGAAAGTGGGATTGACACAGCCGGGTATCTCAAGTGCCAACATACGATGAATCACCCGCCCGTTCTGCCCTCACGATGACTCTCGCTCTCGTCCCTGTCGGACTGTCATCTACCCTGCTTTGCAGTTGAAGACCATGAACTGGCTGTCTGATGCCGTAAGCGCTCGGAACTCGCTCGATTCGCTCTTCATATATTCTCATGCTCGCCTCTGCATGCCGCTGTGTTCTGCCGATTAGGCGGAAGACGAGCCTGCAGAACATGATCCACATCCTCTCTGGGTTTTCGCGGAGCTTCTGGAGATTTCCTGCCAGTAGACAACCTTGACCAGACATGATCAGATCTGCCTATGATTGCGCTGAGAGGAGAAACGACAAATGAGGGTCCTGAAGGATCAGGACGGGAGACGCATGTTCCCCGGTGACCTCAATATCCCTGAACGGATCTTCCAGTTCCTACGTGTGGACCCCGACATCTACCTCAATGGACCTCCACCATGAGCGAATTTCAGGGAGTGAGGGCCGGATCCACCCCGTAGCAATTCTCCTCCAGGGGGAGAGTCGTCTCTTGGCCCGGTGTTGAAGCTACGGCGGATCTGTACTTGTCTGTATCAGAATAGGGCGTTGCTCATCTACCTTACACACATTGGAGGTCCTGAAGAAATCATGCCCCGTCAGGTGGGTCCACTCCCCTGTCCGAGATCAGCGCTTGCCACCACAGTGAGGACATCCCCTGCCGTTAGTCCGACCATTGATGATGGTCCTGGGGCACCTCTCGAACTCACGGATCCAACTCGTTCATGTTCGGTCCTTCCGCCAGGATTCAGCATCAGGGGTTAGGTGGGGCCCAGCGGGGGCTGCCCCTTTCGGCCGGCAGTGCCTCAATCTCCCCCCATGCCCTGATGATTCCTCCTGCGTAGTATGACCTCTGCTGACCTCTGCCGCCTCAGCCGCACCTCCCGGTGCGGGTTGTCAGCTCTCACTGACGTTCGACAGACCTCCCCGGGTAAGGACGAATACTTTCCCCACACACCCGCCCTGTTTACGCAACAGGCCTTCAGCCAATATGGGGCTTTGTCTTGTATGGCAGACTCGCCCAACCTGTCACGCCTCGTCCAGGGTTCGTGCTCCTCGGATCACGGTTTTGCCTCCGGCTTCCTTCAGATCCCGCGTCACCACGGGCACCCTTGCCTTCGGCTAGTGGTCCTACGTGACCTCGGCCCGCATGGGACTTGCACCCCCTAGCATTCGCCCATGCCGGGCGCACCACACAGACGAGCCTCCGGTCGGACGACCGAAGGCTCATCTGTTCTCTCAGAGGAGGCAAGTTCAGCGGCCGACGAATATCTGCGCCACCACCACGCCCGAGTACTGCCCGTTCATGACCCCGATCCCCACGTGGGTGAATCTCGGGTTCAGGATATTGGCCCTGTGACCGGAGCTGTTCATCAGACGGTAGTGCACCACCCAAATGTTGCCGGCCTTGGCCAGGTTCTCCCCGGCGTAGATGAAGGGGATCCCGGCCTCCCTGAGCATGTCCCAGGGTGAGCCGTAGGTTGGAGACTGATGGGCGAAGTAGTTGTTCTCAATGATGTCCCAGACCTTGGCCCGGGCGGCATCTGTCACCCGGGGATCAACCTGCAGGGAGCCAAGCCCACGCTCGGCGCGCTCCTCGTTGACCAACCGCAGAAGCTCCCACTCGTCGGACGCCCGCACCCGCGAAGAGGGATAGTGGGAGGAGAAGTAGTGGCCATCACTGGGAGGGTCCGCCGGTGGCGGATCGGAAACCTCTTCCTGCTGCCCATCGTCCGCGTCAACGGGAGGAGCAGCGTCGTCTGGCGGGCTCAGCCAGCGCCTGGCCCAGCCGCCCGTGTATGTTGGGGTGCTGGGAGCCGGGTCCGGTTCGGGAGCCGGCGGCTCCGGTTCCGGGGCTGGCGGTTCAGGAGCGGGTTCGGAAACATCGGGATCATACCACCGGCGCAGGAACCACGAGGCCTCGGCGGGGACAGCGACGCTGAGCACCAGAAGCATTGCCAGCATGACAGCGACAGTTCCGTATGCAGCTGTTCTGTAGAATCCTCTGGCCATTGTGTCACCCCTTTGCATCAGATTCTTTGTAGCATAATTGTAATCTCCGAGGGGTCATATCCACAACGTGGGTATTCTGGCAGATACCAACCAGTAGAGGCATAATCCACTACAGCCGCTGCCGAACCGCCTGCGGTCGCATCATTGTCCGCGCATGTCATGTTCTGGGAACCGTTCCGGGTCCCGCCGGTCAAACCGATCCAGCTTTCTCCTCAACTCATCCCTTTCCTTTCTCAGGGACTCGACCTCGATGAGAGCCGCCGACAGGGCTGTCCGCAGCCTCACTGCGGAGGATCGCCGCGAACCCTCCGGAGGCTGCCTCTCCTCTCCCCCTCCCTCCGGGGATTTCGCGGCCAGTGGACAGCCGGGGGGAAGGCTCAGGGGCAGGAAGTTCGGCATCATCACGCCCCAGCCTGCAGAGTGGCACACTCTCTGGCCTCCGCCGACCGGACATGATGCTCCCCGCAGCCGCACGGGCATCGAAGGCAGGTGGGCATCACCTGCCTCCAGCGGGAGAACCTCACGGATGATCCGCTCCGAGGGCCGCTCCAGGTCCCCGGAGAAAGTGCCCCTTCCCCGCGGGGCCCAGAAGAAATCCGGCGACTCCGGGCAGCTGATCACCCCCCCGAAGCCGCCCTCGCCGGACCCCGGCAATACGACGGTGGATGGCCCGGACCAGTTGAAGCGTCCCGCCGTCACGCCCCGGTCTGACCATCGACGACCCACCAGCAGGTGGTCGTCACCCCGGGAAAGGACAGCCAGGAATTGTATCTGTGGCGGGTCATGAAGATACCCCGGGGCCAGGAGGGTCATGTCCTCCGCTGCCTCCCAGGGTTCCCAGCCGTTGAAGCCAAGGAAACCTGTGACGGGAACACGATCGCAGGAGACCCCGGCAAAGCTCCACGGCCAGAATCGCTCCTCGCCGCTGGGAGCCAGCCACCGGAGCTCGGCCAGGGGCCGGGGCAGCTCCAGGGATGTACCCCGGAGATGGAGGCTGCGGCCCTCCCGCCACCCCGGGAGCCACCGGCCCCCGGCGTGAGCCGGCGGGATGAAGTGAGGGAACAGGGGGCCCCTTCCCGCCGCCAGCACCCCGGCGGGGACGGCATCATGGCCCACCACCTGCAGGAGCTCCAGCCGTGATCCCCGGGCCTCGCCGGGCCGCTCAAGCAGGACAAGGAGGGCCCCACTGTCAGCATAACCGGCGGCAAAGGAACGGGCGCAGCCAAGATCCAGGTCTGCCGATTCCCCGACTCCTGTCCCGGTCACCCTCCATCCCCTGAGACACCCATCTCCGAGGAACCAGAACCAGTTTCCCCCCGAATCCCGGGCCAGGACCGGCCACTCACCCAGCTGCTGCACGGTGATCACCCCGTTAATCTCTATGACTGCAGTGCAGAAATCCATACACGACCCGGCCATGATCGCAGCGGAGAGGACGCGCCTCCCCCGTCCCACCCACTGGCTCGTGCAAATCAAGGGGCCGCCCTGGCCCATCTCCGGGTGATTATGTCGGGTGGCTCCTCTTCATGTCACGCTGAAGCCCCGGCCCTCCCAGAGGCCTCTTCTGCAGGCAGAAGCGCAAAGATCGGATGCACATCCTCCGAACCGGCTCATATGATGTTATTGACCTTATGTAAACCCCAGTCAGAGTGAGGAGGCAAGAAATGGCCAAAGAGAAGAAGAACTACGAAGGCGTGATGGGAGGGCAGGTGATACCTGGCCCTCTGCACCCGCCCATCCCCGATCCCATCGAGGCCGTCTGCGTGCAGGTCGAAAAGATCTACGATGCCTGCTCGCAGAAGCGGTGCCCCGAGGTCCCTTTCAAGAACCTCGCCCACGAACCGTCGTCGATCATTGAATGCACCACGTCCGACTTCGAGGTCGAGTGCAACCTGGTCCAGATCCAGGACGACCCGCCCCTGGTCAGGGCCAACGTGGCGTACAGCTACCTGGTCACCGTCGTCTATAAGGACACCAGCGGCGTAGAGCGCACCGTCAGCACGACCGTTGAACACGAAAAGTCCGTGGTCCTGTTCGGCACCGGCGAGATGTTCTGCAAGGTCGAGGCGGTCCTGGAGTGCCTGGGATGCGACATCATCAGCCCCACCAGGATCCTCTGCGAGGTCGGCGAGTTCCTCGTGATCAAGTCGGCCCTGGAGGTCCAGCTGTTGATCCCCAGCTACGGCTTCTGCCCGACCCCGCCGGAATGCGAAGAGCTTCCCACCCGCTGCGAGGCGTTCCTGGAGGCACCCCCTCCACCGCTGTTCCCACCGCAGCCGTGGGACCTGGACAGCTGAGCCGTGACCGGCAGCCGCGGACCGGGACAGCCCGGTCCGCGGCTTACATACAGCAAGCCTTCATCTTCTGCTGACCGGCCCGGGAACACCGAATTCCGGGTCAGGTTGCACACACCCGTGGGGTCAATTCATATTATGTTACTGATTGATCAGAGAGGAGGAACACGATGAACTCCGAGGAGCAAGCTCAGGAGCAAGCTGCGGAGGCAACACGTCACAAGAAGCCGGTTCTGCCTGGACCCTTTCCGCCCAGGCGGATCCCGCCTCCCATTGAGGCCGTGTGCGTGCAGGTCGAAAAGATCTACGATGCCTGCTCGCAGAAGCGCTGCGCCGAGGTAGAGTTCAGGCTCAAAAAGGACCTCTTTCCGAGCCCGAAGAAGGTACTGGAATGCACCACATCCGACTTCGAGGTCGAGTGCAACCTGGTCCAGATCCAGGATGACCCACCCCTGGTCAGGGTCAATGTGACATACAGCTATCTTGTCACCGTGACCTTTGAGGACGAGAGCGGCACAGAACACGAGGTCGACAAGGTGGTCGAACACCAGAAGTCCGTGGTCCTGTTTGGAACCGATGAGATGCACTGCAAGGTCGAGGCGGTTCTGGAGTGTTTGGGATGCGACATCATCAGCCCCAGAAAGATCTTCTGTGAGGTCGGCGAGTTCCTGGTGATCAAGTCGGCCCTGGATGTCCAGCTGTTGATTCCCAGCTACGGCTTCTGCCCGACCCCGCCGGAATGCGAAGAGCTGCC
The DNA here is from genome assembly GCA_003562655.1 of Clostridia bacterium. Next base: position 5,117 of record PWUC01000092.1, on the reverse strand, counting down.
CACCCGCTGCGAGGCGTTCCTGGAGGCACCCCCTCCACCGCTGTTCCCGCCGCAGCCGTGGGATCTGGAGGGAGAGAACTGAGGCAGGTCCCACCACTACAGGCCGCAGCGGCTGCCCTGAGAAGAGCCCGGGATTCCCGGGCTCTTCTTAATGGCAACCAGACGGATCAGCGGTTATAAATGGAATATCGCACAAACGCTAAAGATGGCGGGCCTACCTCACGATACTACTTGTGGGGTAAGGACATCCCCAAGCGGGACCAGGAGAGGTTTCGGGACGTTCACTTCTCCCCGGCCGAGGCAAAGTAGCGAGGAATCCTTCCTCGTACATCCCGGACCTCTCCTGCAAACGTCTTCAAAGGTCCTGAGATTTGGCACGCGGATGTCAATATTTCCCACGCCCCACAACCCGGCAGGGCGGTCTCCCACGGGCCGCCCTGCTGAACCCTTTTGTCCCCACCTAATCGCGGGAAGAGCAGCCGGCACAGGTGGGGCACCTGTCCGGGGAACACCCCGATCCATCTCTGCCCCGCGTCGAGCCCGAATGGTAAAAGGATGTGACCAGCTGGGTGACCCGGGAGGCCCCGCACTCAGCACAGCAGACCTCTCCCCGCTTGCTGATGGGCACAAAGACGGTGAAGGTCGTCTCACAGTCCTCGCAGCGAAAATCGTAGGATGGCACAGGCAAACTCCCCTCCCTCATCGCACGGGGACGCAGCTCCTCGCCCCCTGGATTTCACCACCGTCCCACATTTGAATTATACTCGTTAGGACAGCAGAACAAAAATGCGACCGCAGGCGAGAGGGGAGAAACATGACCGACAGAAAGCTCCTGACGGGTCAGGTCACGGAAAGAGACGTCACCACCGAGATAGATGGGCACATCATACCGATGAGCGACAGCCATCCCAGTCCCGTTGATTATCTGCTCGCCAGCCTGGCCGGGTGCGCCGGCCTGACGCTCAGACGGATCCTCGAAAAGCGCAGGGTGGAGGTTGACTCCCTGGAACTGACCGCCGAGGCCCGCCACACCCGGAATCCGTACCGGATCGAAAAGATAACCGTCAGCATGACGGTCCGATCCGAGAATCTGGATGATGCTGTCCTCAACGCCGCCCTGGATCTCACTGAGAAACACTGCCCCGTGGGCGTGGCCCTGGGCGGGGCGGTGAAGATCCGGCTGAGAGGTCAGGTGCTGCGGTGAATTGCCGCCCCCGGGCAGGATTGGCGCAGGCGCAGTACAAATAGACATTAGAACGATAGAGAAACCGGGAAAGGATGGATCTCGATGCTCAAGACAAACATAGACAGACTGGTCCAGCTGTCCGTCACGGGGGAGATCGCCCACCCCGCCTACGGGCGAAGCCCCTACCGCCTATCCGCCGACGGTCAGCCCGTCGTGGTGGCCGGATCCTCCGGTGTCACCTACAACGTGCGGGTGGGAGATTCCGCCGTCAGGTGGGCCGCCGATCACGTGGAACCTGCGGTCAGCATTAAAAACCCCCAGGGCGACGGGGTCACCGGGGCCAATGGAGGCCTGAACGTTCTCGCCTGCATGGGCAACGAGGCCCGGGTCGTCTCGGGCAAGGCCGAGGGAGAAAAGGGCGTGGTGACGGGCAAACACGGCGGGGCCGAGCGGGTCATGATTGACTTCCCCGCCGACGCCTTGGAGAAAATGCTGCCGGGTGACAACATCCTGGTCCGCGCCTGGGGCGTGGGAATGGAACTCCTGGATCATCCCGGCGTGAAGGTGTTCAACCTGTCGCCCCAGCTGCTGGGGGCGTGGAGCATCGAGGAGGCCGATGGACGCCTGAGAGTGCCTGTGACCCACAAGGTCCCGGCGGCGGTCATGGGTTCCGGCCTGGGGCGGGACACCGTCAGCCGGGGTGACTACGACATCACCCTGTTCGATGAGACCATCGTTTCCGAGTACGGCCTCAGCAGTCTCAGGCTGGGAGATCTGGTGGCCATCGTGGACGCTGACCACTCCTACGGCCGCATATACAGAACCGGGGCCGTTTCCATAGGGATCATCATCCACGGGGATTCCTACGTGTCCGGACACGGACCGGGGGTCACGTCCCTGATGACGGCAAAGGACGGGGAGATCGAACCGGTGATCGATCCCGGGGCCAACATAGCCTGCATCATGAAGCTGAGAGACGATCTCTGACGATGCCGGGGAGGTTCCCCGCGGGGAACCTCCCCCCACCCGTTCAATCTCCCTTTATGACTGCCAGCGGCCTCAGCCGCACCACTTTCCTCGTCAGGCCGATCTCGGCCAGGGTCTGCACCACATCATCGATGTCCTTGTACGCGCCGGGCGCCTCATCCAGCACCCTGCGTACGGTGACTCCCCCGTAGATGACACTTCCCAGCTGCTCCCGGAAGGAGTTCAGGTCAAACCGCTTCCTGGCCGCGGTGCGGGACATGACCCGACCCGCTCCGTGGTTGACCGAGTAGTAGGTCTGCTCCGTCGCCTCTGTGCCCACCGTCACGAAGGATCCCGTTCCCATGCTGCCGGGTATGATCACGGGATGGCCCACCTCCCGGTAGCGGGGCGGGTTGGCGGGATGCCCGGGAGGCAGGGCCCGGGTGGCGCCCTTTCGGTGGACCAGGATCCGCCGTCCCCTGTATTTCTCGAACTTGGCGATGTTGTGAGCCACATCGTAGACCACGTTCAGGCCCAGGGCGAGGTCGCCGGATCCCAGGACCTCGGAAAAGGCCAGGCGCACATCGTGGGTCAGCAGCTGCCGGTTGGCAAAGGCGTAGTTGACCGCACAGGCCATCGCGGCCAGGTAGTCGCGACCCTCGGGGGAGCCTATGGGGACGCAGGCCAGGCCCCTGGAGGGCAGGTTGATCCCGTAGGCCCGCGCCCTTTTGCCCATCGTCGCCATGTAGTTGGAACAGATCTCGTGTCCAAAGCCCCGGCTCCCGGTGTGGATCATCACCGTCAGGTCACCCTCTGCCAGTCCGAACCGTCCCGCCGTCTCCCGGTCGTACACCCGCTCCACTGCGCCCAGCTCGATGAAGTGGTTGCCTCCCCCGATGGTGGCCAGCTGGTCGCCTCGCTTCTTCGCCCTCTTGCTGACCGCCTCCAGCCGGGCACCGTCCAGTCTTCCCATCTCCTCGATCGCCTCTGCGTCCTCGCTTCTTCCGTACCCGGCGGAGATCAGCGCCTCAGCTCCGGTGATCACGACCTTCTTCAGGCTCACGCCCCTGAGGTCGCTCCGCGCGCTCGACTTGCCCACACCGACGGGGATGCGGCGCAGGATCCCGTCCAGCAGCGACCTCAGATCATCCCGGTCCAGATCCGACGCCGCAATGTTGGTCCTCAGCAGTCGGACACCGCAGTTGATGTCGTACCCGACGGCTCCGGCCGATACCACCGCGGTGTCGACATCGGCCTCTTCAGCGCGAACCGCCATGACTCCGCCGATGGGGAGTCCGTAACCCACGTGCAGGTCGGGCATGCCCACGACGGGATCCACGACGCCGGGCAGGCTCGCAGCATCGGCCAGCTGCTTCAGGCAATCCGGCTCGACGGCCGCCTTCAGGGCATCGTTGAGGTAGACCACGGCATCAACGCCCATGTCGCCGCTCCGCCGCAATCGCCATCGGTTGCGTCCGGCAGATTCCATCTTCATGACCTCTCATCCTCCCGGCTTGCATGGTAGCAAATGGGTCCTCAAAGAACAAGGCCGTCTCTAGTCCATGCCGCCATCCAGCTTCACCCGGTTCCACCAGACCAGAAGAAGACCGATCAGAACACCCAGGCCCGTCTGGGCCAGGTTGAGATAGGTCTCGGGCAGAACAGCGGGCGCACCGTATATGAAGTAGGTGGCCACACCGTACCCGGCGATCGTGACCAGGGCCCCTGCGATCATCGCACAGGCGTTGCGAATCACAGAGGTGCTTCCCGCCGCTATGACGCCGACGACGACCGCCGTCATGCCCTTGATGAAAAAGGTCGGCAGGGTCCACGCCGCGTAACCGCCCAGCAGGTCAGCCAGGGAAGAGCCGACGGCCGCCGCCATGCCTCCCGTGGCGGGGCCCAGCAGGATCGCGCACGCATAGATCAGTCCATCACCCAGATGATAGTAGCCCGTGGCGCCCGGTATGCGAAGAAACATGGTAGCCAGCATTATGAGAGCTCCAAACACCGCACCAAAGGTCAGCCTCCGCGTGTTCAGGTGTGATTTGTCCCTATCCATCGAACCCACCTCTCTCAAAGACTGTGTTCAAATGTGAAACCCCGACCGTCGCCGGGGTGCGGAGGGTGCGAAATTCCTTGGCAGACGCCGAGAGGCGGGCCAGCTATTTCGTACGCTCCGCCTCCTCCCAATCAGACTATACTGTCGGCTCCGGGATCCAACCGGAATCAACCGCTGAGGCTGATGGGCTCGTCTCCTGCGACCGCTGCCGCGGAGCTTTACCACCGGTGGGGAATTGGAGGGAACCCCCTCCTCACCCTGCCACGAAGACGCAGCGTCGCCCCGGCCGGTGCCGGGACGGCATTGCAGCCAGTCCCCACAGAGGAGACTGACCCTTTCAATTCCATTCTACGCCACGAACGCTGCAGTTGCAACTGAAACGAAAGATCTGAGGGTGGGCTGACGCCACCCGCGGCAGCAGGGCAGCAGAGAAGACGGGAACCTCCTGGGGCTGCGCGGGTCCGCCCGCCCTCGCCGAAGGGGCCGAGGGAACGCCGGCCGTGAATCATCTGTGGGCCTGCGGCTGATATGGTCCTCGTCGGGTCAGCCAGAGACAGAGCGCCACGGTCAGCACCTGGATCGCAGCTCCCGGCAGCATATCGGCCTCGCCGTGGGGAAACCAGGGTTGATGCGAGGGAAAGACCGGTCTCATGAGGCCGTAGGCGGCGGGCGCCACCTCACGACCAGGGATGGTCGCCCGGAACACGCCCCGCCAGGTGCGCAGATCGGTCCGCCAGAGGGCGGCGACGAGAACTGCGGCCGCCGTCGCATCCGCCACATGAAACAACAGGTGGTTTTCGGGACCATCCCGGTGAAGTATCCAGTCCAGACGTAGCTGGCCAGGGCTGCCACCGCCAGCCATCACAGATTGGCAATCCACCTGGAAAGCGCAGCCCCGACAGC
>PWUC01000069.1 GCA_003562655.1 Clostridia bacterium | reverse complement strand
CGGGCATGGCCGTTGCCTCGTACGAAGATGCCCGGGACGGCAGCATCGTTGAAGTTGCGATGAAGCCGCTGACCTTTGGCGCGGTGTCACGACCATTTGCCGACATACGTCGGCACTGGGCCGAAGCCTCCATCCGCCAGGGCATCTGGGATGGCTTTATCCACGGTTATCCCGACGGTACCTTCCGGCCTGAGAGCAACGTGAGCCGGGCCGAGTTCGTCAAGCTGTTGGTGGCCAGCCAGGTCGGCGATGCCCTGCCTTCCTATTCCCCCGAGGACCTGCCCTTCCCGGATGCGCGGGATCACTGGGTGGCAGACTACATCGGCTGGGCCCTGGAGCAGGACTGGATTTCGGTGGACGATATCGAGGGAGCCATGGATCCTGATGGCACCATATCACGACAGGAGATGGCCTTCCTTGCTGTCCGGGCGGCTGGATTGATCAGCTCAGAAGCCGAACTGCCTTTCACCGACGCAGCTGACATCGACCAGCACTTCGCCGGGTACGTGGCGGCTGCGGTGAAGGAGGGCTTGTTGTTTGGCTATCCGGATGATACCTTCCGCCCCGAAGCGGGCCTGCAGCGTTCTGAGGCCGTTGCCGTGATCTGGAGAGTCCTTGCCCATGACCATGATGACACCGTCATGCCCCTCAGTTTCATGTTCACCTTTGATCAGGATGCGGAGGGTTGGACCGGAGACTTCACGGATCTTCCAGTTGTGGAATACGAGGAGAATAGATACGAACTGGAATTTGCCTACTCGGAATTGCCTGAGGAGCTTCGGGAGCATGGCAATGCCCTTCGAATCAGCGGACTCAACCACAGTGATGACCTGTTCATGTATGTGAAGAAACAGCTGACCAGTGCTGATGGGCTCGAAGCCAATACGGAGTATAAGATCTCCTACGAGGTGGAGTTTGCCACCGACGCTCCAGCCGGTGCCTTCGGAGTTGGTGGCCCCCCAGGAGAAGCCGTATGGGTCAAGGTGGGTGCGTCTGATATTGAACCCCTTCCGATGCAGATCGTCGAGGCGGATATCCCCTTTTACGTGTTGAATGTGGACAAGGGGCGTCAGAATGAGGACGGAGCCAATGCACTGCGCATTGGGGATGTGGCCAAGGTAGACAACGACGAGTTTGACGTGTATGAACTGAAGACGCTGGACAACAAAGATGAACCTCTGAGGATCTCGTCCGATGCCGATGGCAACCTGTGGATCTTCGTGGGTACAGACTCGGGCTTCGAGGGAAGGACCACCCTGTATTACAATTCGATTCAAGTAACCCTGGTGAAAGCAAACTGAGGTAACTGTTGCATTCTTCTCGTCGGGGCAAGATGTAAGGGCTAGCTTCATCTGAGCTCCAGCTGGGTTGCCCTTGAGTAAGGCAGCTGTGGGAGGGCCGGGCAGGCGTACGGGCAGTGACCGAAAAAGTATCCCGGAGGAGCGATGTCTACGGGTAGAGCTGTGTGGCCCGAGGGGCGGCGTCTGAATAGCATTGACGACCTGAGGGGGCTCTCCATATTCCTCATGCTGACGGCGACCTGTTCTGTCACAGTCTGCCCCCTCTGTTGAACCACGCTCAGCGAGGGATGGTCTGCCGCTGGATCTCATCGGCTCGCTGTTTGGGTTCGTCATGGGGCTCTCTCTGCCGTTTACCTTCGTCAGAACCGACGATCTGTTGGCGTGGCTGACCCGGCGCGTCCTGGGCTTGTTCGCTATCGGGTTTGTGCCCAACTTCATCCACCAGATCATCTCCCTCGACGCGGTGGCTCCTGCGGTGATTCGGACCTGGGGCATCCTGGAGACCTGGGCTGTGGCCTATGCTCTTAGCGTGGCCTTGATCTGTGCCCCGCGCGTTGGCGTCTGATTCGGGCGGGGGCGATGGTGATAGCGGAGCAGAGCCTACTTCTGTCCAACCCCAACCTCTTCACCCAGGGGAACCTCAAAGTTGAGATCTGATCAGGGCCGGAAGCTCCTTGCCGCGTGCCCCGACATTTTGCGCCCAGATGGAATAATCTGGTCCCGGTAGGTTATCCGGGGGTATTCGATGCAGGCAGTCAACCTCAGTTCACTGGTGGTCAGGCCCATAGGGCCCGCGGAGGAGGAGACCTGGGCTCGGTTGATGCCCAAGCATCACTATTTAGTACTGCTACGACGGCTTTGTTCTTCTGCTTTCCACGCCCCGGGAGCCGCCGGTATTTCCAATGAAGCCGATTCTGTGCCGTCCAGGAAATCTGCTTTACCCTCTCGGGCAGATGTTCCCGCCGCTTTCGGAGTGTCTGACTGACCCGCGGTTGATGACGATAATGCCAGGCAGCTTCAACCGTCACCCGCCGCACATGCTGGCTATCTGGAGGATTCGCTCCCGGCGCTGAGCCGCCTGGATGTGATATTCGAGGACATCGAGCCCGCCTTTGAGGTGCTCCCCGACAACGTCACCTTCGAGCACCCGCTCCTGATCAGCCTGCGATTCGACGTTTACCCTGAGGCCCCGGTCTTCACCGCCGACTTCAGAGGAGATGTGGACATCGAATTCTTCATGGATGAGGGTGTTCTCGGGACGAACACGCTCCTTCTCATCATCCGGGGCCGTTGGGCCCCGGGGTGTTCCATCCTGGCCTGAGGGCGTTGCCGGCAGCAGAGTTGAGTGAATGGGTCATTCTGCAGAGAGGAGCAGGAAGGATGGCGAGGTGTAGGATCACCGTACTGAGGCGGGAGTTCCATTCGGATCTGGCAGAGGAGTACTGCGGGAAGGACACAGGCCCCTGTTCTCTGTTTGAGGATGGTCAGGAGTTCTGGGTTGATGCACCGGATCAGCCGGACGGGTTCTGTGCCTGGGCGTGGCATGACATTTTGT
>PWUC01000089.1 GCA_003562655.1 Clostridia bacterium | reverse complement strand
GTCCTGGTCTCGAAATATGCATCGCCCGGTTCACCCGCCGCCATGATCAACGCCGAGACCAGTACCACCGTGGCCAGCGCCACGCTGATCACCGCCAGGGCGCTTCGCTCGAGATTGCGAATCGCTGCCAGCCATCCAAGACGAAAAAACACAGGCCGCCTCCCTTCATCACAACCGCGGTTCACTCCCCGTTCCGCCATCTCCGTGCTCGCGGCCATTCGCTGGAGACCGAGGGCGACCATTCGTCAGGGAAGCGGCTGCACCGCCACCAGACCGGGGGCCGGGAAGCGAGGGGACGATCACTGCCGTCCGTGCGGACTCGGGGTGTATCGTCCCGGCCGATCCTCTATGACGCGGCGTGAATCTCTTTCTCAATTTATTTCTTCGCCAGCTCACCGGGGACTCCCCCTCTTCTCTCCCCCATCCGTTGCGCGCCGAGAGGCGATTGTAGTAATGTTGAGTGGGCAGACGACCAAACTTCAGCTATATTGAATATCAGGTTCAGCACCACCGCGATAAGGGTCGGCTGAAAGTAACTTATACTGAACTGACCAGCCAGCCGCATCAGTGTGCCGGAGCATACCTGGATCACGTGACGGGCGCAGAAGATGATACTGCATTTGAGGGAATGATCCGCTGTGGCCCACAGAGATGATTTTACCGAGAGGGTCGGTGCCCGCATACGGGAGCTGCGGAAGCAGGCCGGCATGACGCAGCGCGACCTCGCCGGTGACGACATGAGCCCCGGGTTTCTCAGCCAGGTGGAGCGCGGGCTGACCAGCCCATCGCTGCATTCACTGCACATCATTGCCGAAAACCTCGGTGTCCCCACATCGGCGCTCATGCCCGGTACCGCCTCGGAGAGCGACGATCGCAGGTCCAGGATCGAGATCCTTTTGTCCCTGACTGAATCCCAGCGCCTGATTGGTCAGCTGGAGGAGGCCCTGGCATCGGCCGAACGGGCCCGCCGCGAGATGCAGGAGGGAGCAGTCTGCTGTGATGAGCTTCGCGCCTCCGCCAGCCTGCAGTCGGGACTGGCTCACCTCGAAAGGGAGGCTCACGATCTGGCCTTTTCCGATCTCACCGCCGCAGCCGAGCTGTTTGAGGGGGCGCCGGACCCGGCGGGGGCCCTGCAATGCCTGCTGGGACTGGGCGACATGCACCTGCAGCGCGAAAACCCCCTGTTGGCGGTTCAGTTCTTTGAAACCGTGATGCACCGGGCCGACGAGCTGGTCCAGGGGCAGCAAGACACCTACCGGCTGCTGGCAGAGTGGGGACTCGGCAGGGCCTACCAGGCGCTGACAGAGACTGAGACAGCAAACGAGATCCTCGGAGAGGCGCTCAGACGGGCGGGTCTCGCGACGGACATCACCAGCGAGGTGATGGGGGCCATCGAGGCCGCCCAGCAGAAACTGGACGAGGGCGACTGCCACCAGGCGCGCCTTCACTCGAGCCGGGCCAGGACACTGGCGGGCCTGAACTTCATCCAGAGAGCCGAGGCCGGCATCCTGCACACCTCCGCCCTCGTATGGGAAGACGCCGGAGAACGAAGCCGGGCCCTGTCCGCCCTGGCGGAGGCCGCACGGATCGCCTCTGAACTGGCCGAATCCACCCTGCTGGCCCGGATCCTGCTGGCCAGGGGAATGATTCTCCTCCGGAGCGACAACCTGCCTGAGGCCTCAGCCACCACCGCTGAGTCCCTGGATCTCATTGACCCCACCTCCGAACCGATCCTCAGGGGACAGGCGGCCCTCCTCGGGGGAAAGGTGGCCTTTGCCCGGGAGCAGCACGCCACAGCCGAATCTCTTCTGACAGAGGCGGAGACCTGCTTCCGCGGGGCCGCGGACCTGTCCAGGCTGGCCCAGACCCAGGCCGAGCTGGGTAGGGTCTACCTGGCCACCGGACACCGCGATGAGGCCCTTCACCGCTTCCGCCGGGCCAGTGACCTGTTTTCCAGGATCTCACCCGGCAGCGGATCTTTTCGCCCGCCAAGATATCGTTGACCGGGACCTCCGTCCCATCCCATGTCATGTAACTCCATTGACTCCCCTGTCCTTCAATATATTAAGCTGATGCACAGAAAGGATCGCGCCCTGAAGGGCATTCAGGCCCCTGTTGCAGGGACTGGACATGCCCGTGACCATATGTTTCAAATACCGAAGGGAGTGCCCATGGACCCGTTCAAAGCGATATGGCGAACACCCCTCTACATTGCACTGACCCTACTACTGACGGCAGCCCTCATCATCAGCAGTGCCGGCACAGGAGGAGTCGCTGCCGCTCCAGCGGAGGCGGAAGACTGTACCCATGCCCTGCTGCACCGGCCCCACGGGGACATCGCGAGCAGCTCCGGGGTCACCCTGAAGGAAAGCTACGAGGCCTTCTCGCTTGTGGAGGCAACCAGGGAGGCTCTGGACAGGCTCTCGGCCTCGGGCGTGCGGGTGTAATATCTGCCGGAACGGACCGCAGGTTCACCTCTGGGGCAAGTCCTTCGACACAGAACAGGGAGAACCCGAATTCTCCGGCGTTCTGAGGGCTACACCGGCTCCCGGCCAATCGACCTACCACCTGATCCAGTTCATCGGCCCGGTCCGGGATGAGTGGGTCAGCCGGATCGAGACCGCGGGCGTGCAAATCGTGGACTACGTGCCCAACTACACGTACGTGGTGAGGGCCACACCGGACCAGATCCAGAGGCTTCAGAACCGACCTGAAATCCAGTGGACGGGACTCTATCATCCCGGGTACCGACTGGCGCCCCCGGCCCTGCAGAGCCTGCTGTCGCCCCGCGAAACAGACCCGGCAGGAGAATATGTCGTCGAGTTCTATGCCGACCAGTTCCCGTCGGACATGCAGGCGCTGCTGGAT
>PWUC01000171.1 GCA_003562655.1 Clostridia bacterium | reverse complement strand
TCTACGGGACGAGGCTTTCCGAGATTCACTCCTTCCTCGGGGAGACCACCGCGGGACGCCAGGGCGTACCGCCGGAAAGCATGATGATGCATCTGTGGCGCTATCTCCGCCGGATCACCGCCCAGGAGCTGTACAGGCGGGGGTTCTTCACGGACCGCATCCCCGAAACGGGCTCGTTGACCGTGTTTTACGAAAACGATGCTCCGGTGCTTCGCGACCTCCTGTAGGGGACGCCCCCGGCCCCTAGCTGGAGGATATCGACGGTGGGTCTTGAACCCAGAAAGACAGCAACCGTTGTGGGAGGTGGTGTGATGCCAAGAGCAGATCTGATACTCACTGGCGGTAGAGTGCTAACGGCGCGCGAAGACCTTCCGGAGACCGCAGCCCTGGCGGTCAGAAGCGACCGTATTCTCCGGGTGGGAAGGGAGGAGGAGGTACTCGCGTGCCGTGGTCGCAGTACCAGGGTCATCAACCTCTGCGGACGGAGCCTCATCCCAGGCGTGGTCGAATCTCACAACCACATGCGGCACGGCGTTATGCAGGACATCGTGGATTGCTCACCCCGGGCTGTCAGATCCATTGATGATATCAAGAGCAGGATTGCCAGCCGAGCCGACAGCTCGGCCCCCGGGGAGTGGATCATCGCCCGTGGCTATGACCAGACCAGGCTGGCGGAGGAGCGTCACCCCACGCGGTGGGACCTGGACGAGGCTGCCCCGGACAACCCGGTGCTCCTCATCCGCACCTGCAGCCACGTATCCGTGGCCAACTCTCGGGCCATGGAGACGGCGGGCGTCTCGGAGGACGACCCCGATCCCCCCGCAGGATCCATGGATCGCGATCGAGGCCGTCTCACCGGCGTGTTGCGGGAGATGGCCCAGCAGCCCCTCAAGAAGCAGGCCCTGCGGGTGAGCCGCGAGCGCTGGCGACGCGGACACCCGGTCACCGCTCGCTACTACCACCAGTTCGGCATAACCAGTAGTCACGACCTGACGGGGGACGACGCCAACATGATCTCCACCATGCTCGAGGCGTCGCGGGACGGGGACCTGCCGTTGAGAGTCTACTTCTGCGTTCGCGAGCGGGGACACGTCCAGGTAGGAGCCAACGCCATGAAGGCGGGCCTGATCACCGGCCTGGGAGATGAGTGGATCAGGCTGGGACCGTACAAGATCACCATGGATGGCAGCATAGGCGGCGCCACAGCCGCCGTGCGAGATCCCTACGCAAACGAACAACACTGCGGCACCGTCTACATGAAGCAGGAGGAAATTGACGTTGTACTGGCCCGAGTCCACGCCGCCGGGTACCAGCTGGCCGTGCATGCCATAGGTGATCGAGCCATCGAGATGACCCTTGACGCCGTCGAGCGGGCAATCACCAGGCACCCGCGCCAGGATCACCGGCACCGAATCGAACACTGCGGAATCATGGACCCCGTGCTCCTGGAGCGAATGGCGGACCTGGAGATGGTGGCCGCGCCACAACCGCCCTTCATCTACTACCTGGGAGACAGCTACGTGACTAACCTGGGGATGGAGAGGGCGCGCTGCATCTACCCCTTCCGCTCATACATAGACTACGGAATACCTGCCTGTTACGGTTCGGACTACCCGGTAGTGGACATCGACCCCATGGCCGGGATATACGCTGCCGTCACCCGGAGGACCGATCGGCAGACCGAACTGGGCCCGGAGGAGGCGGTGTCCGTTCACGAGGCGATCAGGGGGTACACTTACTGGGGGGCGTACGCCAGTTTCGAGGAGGACATCAAGGGAACCCTGGCCCCGGGCAAGCTGGCGGACATGTGCGTATTGTCCCAGGACATCCTGGCGGTGGAGGCGGAGGACATCCTGAACACGAAGGTGGATCTCACCATCGTGGGAGGAAAAATAGTCTATCAGCGGTCAGAGGACAGCCGCCTCTAGTACGAGCGGGACGGCGGTTCCCCGGCCCACAACCCGGCCGGCGATGCTGGTCACCCAGGAGGCAGAGATGCCAAGGCCTAAAGCGGCGCGACTACGCCAAATGCGTCTGATTCTACCATGTTTCATCGCCATGATCCTCGTGTTCCTGGTTCTGCCGCACTACAGCGTGGCGGAGTACTCGATGCTGAAACACACCACGAGCCACCTGGGAGCCCAGGATTCGCCGAATGCATGGGTGATGAACACCGTCTTCATCCTGTTGGGTGCCAGCTGCATACTGGAGTCCTGGTTCCACTTGAAACAACACTGGGCTCAGAAGATCCTGTTGACCCTCTTTGGGTTCGGCCTGGTATTGGTGGCTTTCTTCCGGCATGCTCCTATCGTTGCGGGTGTTCCCTACAGCCCCCTGGAGGATGCAATGCACTCCCTCTTTGCCGGTGTCGTGGGGTTTTCCTTCACGGTGTTTGCCTTCTCAGCAGCTCTTCTGGAGAACACGATCAGGAGAAGAGGGCTCGCCCTGCTTGTCGGACTGATGGCGGTAGGTTTTAGCATCCTCATATTTACCATGGCAGACCTGGCCGGCCTCTGGCAGCGCATCATGTTCGTCGTCTCGTTCACCTGGCTGGTTCTGTTCTTTGAGGGGATTAGGGTCAAGACAGCGGATGGACCGGGTGCCACCCATGGGTGAGAGTCGAGGGAGCAGCATATCCTCGCAGCGAGATGCCGTGCTACCTCCTGTGAACAGGCCTGGAGAGGTACGACGCTGTTTGTGGCTTTCCTAACGCCCCACGTGTACAATGGTCGCAACCACGGACAGGAGGGACACCATGGTTTTCACGGAGAGACTCTATCACTCGCATCCCCACCTGGAGCACTTCACCGCCCGCGTCATCTCCGTCGACCCGGGCGGCGAGAACCCCTCGGTGGTCCTGGACAGGACGGC
>PWUC01000207.1 GCA_003562655.1 Clostridia bacterium | reverse complement strand
GTCCCTTGCGCCTCATCGGTTCCCTCCCGTGAACATCTGTGCCGTCATAAGCAGGCAGACACCTTCCACTGCGCGCCCGCGCGTCATGATCAGACCGGCCCCGGGGTCTCCCCCGCACGAGGTGATGACGGCCTCAGCGCCGGGGAATGAATGATTCGGTCATCGACGGGACATGAACCGGTTCCCCTCCCCCGGCCCCGATTGGACTGGCTCTCGATTCATCATGATCCGTCCTCCGGCAGGCATCCTGCTGGGCGGAGCCCGGGGCCGGCCGAGGGGGAGCTTCAGATTGCCAGGCGAGCCCGCAGGTTGTCCTGCAGGTCCTGGATCTGCCAGCCGAAGACCAGCACATCCATTTTCCTGCCCGCCACGGTCTGCGCGCAATTGTGGACCACCCTGCCGCCCAGGCTCCAGTAGAAACCGGCAAAGGGATTGTCACTCCAGCACCACACCACAACGGAGGAGTAGTCCACACTCCTGAACCATTCCGTCGCCCTCTGCATCAGGCGGGTCCCTATTCCCTCTCCGCTGCAATCTTCGCGCACGAAGATCTCGTATATCTCGCCCTCATAGTCCTCGGGTTCATCACTGTTCGGTCCAGCCACCACGTAGCCCGCCACAATGCCCTCAACCTCGGCAACCTGGATCATCCGGGGGTACTGGTCGCCTTCCATAAAGTCACGGCATCCCCTGGCCTCTTCCTCGTAGTCAAGGGAAAGCAGGTACTGCCGGGGCAGCAAGTCCCTGTAGGCTGTTCGCCATGTATCAACGTAGACCCGCGCGATGGCAGGTGCATCCTCGATGATCGCCCTCCGTAGCCTGACCTGCATGGTCCCCCTCCCCGGACGCCAACACAGCAGCGCGTGCACTGCCCGGACAACTGCGGTTGCCGCCTGCGTCTGTCTAGAACTAATACCCCGTCAGGGGCAGGATCTCCTTCTTCAGCCTCCAGGGGGCCCGGCACCGGCCCAACTGTGATATCATGTAGGATATGCGTCATCATCTCCGATCTGTGAACTGGCGGGATTTTCGTGGCAGAATACCGGAAAGCCACATTAGACGAGGTTGTCAGTGCGCCCGTCCATCGGTCGCACATCATGGCCCTGGCGTGGCCGGCCATAGGAGAGATGTCCCTTCATATGCTGGCATGGATCGTTGATACGGCCATGGTGGGACGGCTCGGTGCAGCGGCTCTGAGCGCAGTTGGCCTGGGGGGACAGGTCTATTTCTCCGTGATCTTCTTCCTTGGCGCCATCGGCTTAGGAATCACCGCCCTCGTTGCCAGGCGCAAGGGCGCCGGAGAGAGCGAGGCGGCAGCCCACATTGCACAGCAGGGGTTGATGCTGGCCGTTGTCCTCGGCGCTGCAGCAGCCGGGGCCATCCGGCTGATCACGCCTCACGTATACGCCCTGGTCGGATTCGGCCCCGAGGTCAGTTCCCTGGGCCAGGAGTACCTCGGAACCCTGGCAATCGGAGGGCTCTTCTTCTTGCCGAAGATCGCAGCAAACAGCACCATGCGGGGACTCGGAGACACCCGAACGCCGCTGTACGTGACCATAATCACCAATGTTCTCAACGTCGTGGGCGACTACCTGTTGATATTTGGCAGGTTTGGCCTTCCAAGACTGGGAGTGACCGGCGCCGCACTGGCCCTGGTGGTGGCTCAGGGGGTGGGCACCGGCACGGCCCTGTACATGCTGTTCCGGCGTCGGGATGTACAGCTGGATCTGAAATCCCTCATAAATCCTCACATCCCGACCATCAGGAAAATCGCCGCCCTGTCACTTCCCGCCGGGATCGAAACCCTCCTCCGGGACGGAGCCAGAACTGCAAGCACCTTCGTCATCGCCAGCATGGGCACGGTTGCCATGGCAGCGCAGCAGGTGACGGTGGCGGCAGAATCCCTGTCCTTCATGCCCGGCTACGGTTTCGCCATTGCGGCCAGCATCCTCACCGGCCAGAGTCTCGGGGCCGGCGATCCTGCGCGGGCCGAGGAGAGCACCCACCAGTCCTCCCTCCTGGCCATATACGTGATGGGAGGTATGGGCGTACTGTTCTTGCTGTTTCCCCGGCAATTCATCGGCATTTTCACCGACGACCCCGAGGTCCTGGCGCTGGGGACGTGGTGCCTGCGGGTGGCCGCCCTCATGCAGCCGGCCATGGGCGCAGCCGATGTATACATAGGCTCCCTGCGCGGGGCAGGAGACACCAGGACCGCCATGTACGTGTCCGGCGTCGGATCCTGGGCTGTAAGGGTGCCCCTGATCCTCATCGCCGTCTACCTCCTGGACCTGTCCCTCGTGGCAGTCTGGGGGGTGGTGCTCCTTGAGCAGATCCTGCGGTTGATTGTCACCCGCTGGATCTTCAAACAGGGCAGATGGAAGCAGCTTCAGATCTAGATTGTGAAGCCGCGGGATCGCGGTGCAACGGCATCTTTTTGTGTTCCAGGATCCCCCGATGACAGGATGACGGCTGCCCGCACATTGAAAGCACTCTGGGCTATGCATCGCCCACCCATCTGTGCGCTTCCGAACTGCAGCAGTTCTGCAGCTGGGCCCAGGCCATCTCCAGAAAGCGAACCCGGCCATGCACCAGTAGCGGCACCTGTAGTGGACATGGCGAAAGGGTTATAATGGACTGCGGAGTCAAAAGGGACCCCTGAATCCTGGCGCACAGCCTCTGCGGGAGGTCACGGGCACTTGCAGACTGACGAAAGATCGGTAACAGGCATCATACTCGCCGGAGGTAAGGGAAGCCGGCTCGGCGGCACCGACAAGGCCTTCCTGCAGCTGGGGGGAACCCCGCTGGTGGAATGGGTGCTGGGTGCCATCACAGAGGTGTGCGACGACATCATCATAGTCTCACGAACACCGGAGGACT
>PWUC01000145.1 GCA_003562655.1 Clostridia bacterium | reverse complement strand
TATGCTCACCGGGCAGCTGTGCTTCATGCAGCTGGAGTCCCGGTATCGGGATCTGGAAAGCATCCGAACTGGCCTGCGCGCCCTGGTCACCGAGATCGACTCCTCCCGCAAGCCCCTGCCTGTGGCGTGGCGGGAGCTGGCTGGGATCCATGAGGGGGCCGTCGCGAAAGTCTTTGACCTGGCTGCCGATCTCTTCGGGAGCGAGGGGGCCGCCACGGCGGGACAGGCGTGGGTCAGATCGGTTCGCAAGTGCAGCGAGGAGATGTCGCTCACCGCCGAGGACCTTCGCATTCTGCTGACCCTCGGGCCGACCCTGGGCGCCTCCGGCGGGGCGGATCAGATCCGGCATCTTCAGGCCGCCGACGAGCGTCTGGCGGGGCAGATGGACGAGGCGAGGGATGACAGCCGGAGACGGGGGAAGCTGTTCCGCTCTCTGGGGCTCTTGGGAGGGATCATGATCGCGGTGGTTCTGGCCTGAGGACGGGTGAAAGGAGAAGGCATATGGACCCATCCCTGGTGAGCCTGGTGATTCAGATTGCAGCCGTCGGGTTGCTGGTGGCTGTGCTGCAGACGGTGCTGGAGCAGGCTGGCAAGGGGGAATGGGCGATGGCAGTCACGGTGGCGGGCCTCATAGTGGTCATGTATTCCCTGATCGAACTGATAAGCGGCCTCTTCGAGGCGGTCCGCACCATGGTGCAGTTCTGATAGTGGGGGTTGATGCGGGTGAACATAGTGCAGCTGGTGGGTTTTGCCCTTACGTGCAGCCTGCTGCTGATCCTTGTCCGACGGGGTTCTGAGAGCATCGGCATGCTGCTGACCGTGGCCGCCACGGGGGTCATTCTCACGGCGATAATCGCCGAGCTTCCACCCATTCTCAGCGGACTGGAGGCGCTGTCGGCCCGGGCGGGCGTCGAGATGCTGTACATCAGGACGGTGCTCCGCGTCATCGCCATCGCATACGTGGTGGACTTCGGCTCCCAGCTGTGCATAGACGTGGGCGAGGGGACCATGGCCAAGAACCTGCAGCTCGCGGGCAAGATACTGATCCTGGCCATGGCGGTGCCGATAATCATCGCCGTCGCGGACATAATCATCGGGTTGCTCGAACAGGTGACGGCCCGATGACCCGCGCCCTGGGAATCCTGCTGGTGAGCCTTGTCCTGGTCTCGGCCCTTCCGTCGGCCCTCGATGCAGCGGCCCCTGACATGACCGACGATCTCATGGGGCGACAGATGCGGGACATGGATGTCACACCGCTCAATGACTTCGTTGAGGACCTGCAGCGGGAGCTGGGGGAGGGGCTGCCCTCGCTGGACCTGCCCGCCATTGTCGACCGGATGCGCCGGGGCGAGGAGGTCTTCTCCCTGGGGCAGATCACCTTAATGATGCTCAGGTATCTGGGCGGAGAGGTGGTGGCTCACCTGGGCCTTCTGGCCCAGCTCCTGGTGCTCTCACTGCTTTCCTCACTTCTGAGTCAGGCAGAGGGGGCCTGGGGACAGGAGACGGTCTCCATGGTGGCCAGGTGGGTGATCTACCTGGCCCTGGCTGCGGTGGCCATGGTCACCTTTCGCGAAGCCTTCAGCCTCGCCCGGAGCACCGTGCACAGTCTGACCGACATGATGCTGGCACTGCTTCCCCTTCTGACCACCCTGCTGGCTGCCAGCGGTGCGTTCACCACTGCGGCCATCTTTCACCCCATGGTGGTCTTCATATGCCATGCCGTGGTCCAGGTGGTGGTGAACTGGGTGTTTCCCCTGCTGTTCGCCGCGGTGATGGTGGAGCTGGCGGGCCACTTCACCCCCGAGAGGCCCCTGGCCCGGCTCGCCGCGCTCTTCAGGAAGGGATCGCTCTGGGTCCTGGAGGCCGCCATGGTAGTCTTCATCGGAGTCATAACGGTCCAGGGTGCTGCCGGAGCAGTCACCGACGGGCTCGCCCTGCGGTCCATCAAGTTTGCCGCCAAGTCCCTGATACCGGTGCTGGGGAGCACTTTCTCGGACGCGGGGGAAATGGTCATGGCGTCGTCGTCGATTCTGAAAAACGCTGCCGGGATTCTTGGATTGTTCCTGGTGGCCATGATCGCAGCCCTTCCCATCCTGCGTCTTGCGGTCATGACCATCGCCTACCGGACCGGTGCGGCCCTGGCGGCCCCCCTTGGGGGGACGGAGATTTCGGACCTGCTCGATGTGCTGGCCGACGGGATGACCGGATTGACGGTGGCGGTGGCGGCGGTGGCACTGATGTTCTACGTGACCATCACCATCATGCTGGGGGCGGCGAATGCGACGGTGATGCTGCGATGATTGCCCTGATGGAGTACATCCGTCGCCTGGTCCTGGTGGTGCTGATGCTGCGGGTTACCGAGATGCTGGCGCCCGAGGGAGAGATGAAGTCCTACGTTCGCTTCATCTCGGGCGTGTTGCTGCTGCTGGCCATCCTGTCTCCGCTGGTCCAGCTGGTCCCGGCCATTGAGGGCGGGGTGAGTTCGCTTTTTAGCGATCTGTCCGTCGCGCCCCCGGGGACCGGTCAGGCCCTGGCCGAAAAGGGACGCGAGGACCGTCATGAACAGACTCTCGCGCTGTATGGGGAGCGCCTGGCCGGGTTCATGGCCGGGGAGATCGGAGCTCTGCCGGCCCTCCGCACCCTGGATCTGCACATCGAGGTCCAGCTGCAGGTTCGGGGGGAGTCGGGCGAGATCGAGAAGGTGGCGGTGTACCTGTGGGCGGGGGAGCCCGAGGATGACGGGGACGAGGCGGGCCCTGCGGTGTCGACGATCCGCATTCCGACGGTGACCATCGGCGATCCGCGGCAACCCCGGGGTGAGGAGGAGGCGGCCAGGGAGGTTCCTCCGGACCTCTACGACAGCATCGCAGAGCACCTGGCATCCAGGTACAGGCT
>PWUC01000259.1 GCA_003562655.1 Clostridia bacterium | reverse complement strand
GTTGGAGGTCTCCAGCTGAACCTGCCCCGCCTCCATCCGTTCACAGGCAACCCGGCCATTGGACGAGATCGCCACCACGTTTCTGCAGGTGATGTCCTCAACCTGTACGCGCCCGTTGGAGGTCACAAGATCCACCTCATACCGGTGCTTCTTTGGCAGGAAGAACTCGAGAGACACGCTCGAATTCGGCGGCATGGTAGTGCCCCGGCCGTCGACAGACAGGGCGGCATCCGCCTGCTCCACCTGGCAGAACTCGTCGGCCACCTCCCGGGCCTGCTCGCGGTCGCCGCCGCGGACCTTGGTCCTGATCACCACCCGGTATTCATCGGAATCCCACCCCTTGATCTCGATTCGGCCGTTCCGTGCTGCCCCCCGTAGTTCGACCCAGCCCTGTTCCTCAACTGCCTCCGGCGAGAAGGTCCCCGTCAGCTCCCGTTCGTAGGAGTGGGCCTGACCCCAACCGAAGATCCCCGCGGTCTTGAGGGAGCTGAGGGCTCCCTCCACCAGCCCGGGCAAATCCTTCAGCTGGCCCTCCGGGGCCACTGCGCTCCTCTTCTGCCCGGCTTCTGTTCCCAGGGCCTTCAGCAGCTTCTCCGCCTCCTCGGCGCTGATCTTGCCCTCCTCCAGCATATTCAGCACCCGGCGGTGCTCAGATACTTCCGTCATCTATTTCTCCCCCCTGATGAGCTCCGCGGCCTCTTCCGCGGTGAGCTCGCCGGCCGCCACGCGGCCGAGAATCTCCATTCGCCTGGCCCTCGCCTC
Organism: Clostridia bacterium; assembly: GCA_003562655.1. Next base: position 2,162 of record PWUC01000259.1, on the reverse strand, counting down.
TTCCCTGTCGCCATCCTCGTCTGCACCGGCTGCGTCAACCTGGAAACCCAGCGCCCGGATCACGTTGTCCAGCCGGTTCCTCACCGTCGGGTAGGAGATGCCCATCTCTCGCTCCACTTCCTTGATGTTTCCGCGGGAGCGGATGAAGGTCTCGAGAAATTCCATCTGTTCCCGACCCAGATGGCAGAACTTGCAGGTCTCGAACCTTCCCTCCACAGAGGTTCTGCAGGCGGGACAGTAGAGACGGGTCACCTCCATCTCATCGCCACACACCGGGCAGCGTCCCAACATTTGCACCCTGGCCATTTGCTCGCCTCCTCAATAATTAAGCTCCACATCAATGTTATTCAACCTGTTGAGTTAATAATAAAAACCCCCGCACCAATTGTCAAGGGGCCGGGAGGAAAACCCGGCGATCACCTGGTTACTTTCTGTCAGCGGATCTCATGCGAGGGGGACGTCGCTGATGAACAGAGGATCGAGGATGGTGATTGCCGCCAGCGGAGGACTGTGTGCAAATCGACAGTCAACCCATGCCCCGACCCTCATGAAGCGGCGCGCAGCGGCCGGCGATGGATCCTGGCGTCGTCCACTGACGGCCCTGCAAGGGGTGGACGGGCCCGGGGGCCGCGGGGTGGTGGAGCCCGGACCGCGCCTCCTTCGAGTCAACGGCACCCGCGACGGGGAGCCGGGCCGGTCCCCGGATCGCGTCTAGCCGAAGCCGTGGTAATCATCCATTTGCTTCTCCTGCAGGATGGCTCTGAACTTGGCCTTCATGCGATGCGTGAACCTCTTATCGCCGAGGAGGGATTCGAATCCCGGCTCTATCAACTCCAACGGCAGAGACGCCAGGGCCTTGAGGACGGTGTTCAGGTAAACCCGGGTGCTATTGGAGCTCTTGACCCTGAAAAGCTCGGCAAACAGCAGATCGGCGCATCCCTGGGACGAAAATCCCTCCAGCGAGCTGACGATCCGCGCCCTCTGCTTCAGGTCATCCCCGGGGCTGCCTGCCAGCATCCCCATGAGAAAAATGCCTGCCTCTGCTCGCCCGTTCAGCAGCATCGAGTTCAGGAATCTGATGGCCACGTCGCGCTCGTCCCCGTCACAGGACAGGGCCTGGCGCAGTATGGGATCGATGGGAAACTTGCCGAGGTCCAGACCGTCCTCGGTCAACCATGGGAAATTGGGCATCTTCTCAATGGCAGTCCCTCTCCTTCCCCTGCATCAAACTGCTTATGCCGCTCGCCCGGTTCCTTCTCTAGTAATGCTTCTCCGTGCCCCACGTCATCTCCTTCTCACCCGGTGCTGGCCATCATGGTGTGCCGATACCCTGGCTGGAGTACACATGCCTCCCGGCGTCCGCCACCGGTCGGCACACCCCAATGCCGGGGCAGCGGCAGGCATCACCCGATGATGCCCGGATCCATACCCGGGACGCTGTCCGGCACGCACCCTTCCGAGTCTGTAACCGGCTGACAGAACGGGTTGCCCCTCTCCCATCCTGACATAGAGGCCAACTCTTCCCGGCAACTGCGCGCGGGTCCGGGTCAGACGCTCTGCGGAGATGGCGGGCCGACATCCACACCCAGGCCATCTTCATGATCTGCCTGAACCCGCGCGCAGAAGACCGGGCTGCTGCCCCGGGCACTGTATGAGCTGGCATACGTTCTCGTCAGCGCAGGTGTGATGCTGTGAGGTGAAGAGCAATGCAAAGATCATCTGTTTCGGTCCTGGGGCTCCTCTTTGAGCGGACCCGGCGATCGCATTTGCCACAACCCCTCCCCCTTTCGGGGAAATCGGATAGGAGGCGGGGTCACCACCGCCGTCCCCCCACACCACCGGGCATGCGGGTCCGCATCCGGCGGTTCAGCGCCGTTATGTAACTAAACCCGTGGTACGAAGCATTCGAGAAAAAGAACCGATCTCATCCAATATATGTGGCGGATTCCCCTCTTCTCTCCACGCCTCAGGGCCAATAGGCACACTGCTCTTAATATCAGACGGGCATCAATCGGTGAGCCCGAAGAATTCCTCAAAGCCACAGTAGTGAATTGAGCTGTCCGGCAGACCAAAGAAGTCTTGATAGCGACAACCGGCGAAGTCCCTCCTGATGGCAGCTCGATCATCTCCTCCGAATCGAGAGGAGCCGGCGAGGATCACCG
>PWUC01000264.1 GCA_003562655.1 Clostridia bacterium | reverse complement strand
AGCCTGCGCGCTGCCCGGCGGTCGGGTGGGGGCTCAGGCATCGGGGGCCTCCTTTCCGCCCAGGCTGGCAGCCAGTTGCTGTAGACGGTACGTATCGGCATAATACCCGGGTTGGGCCAGCAGTTCCGCGTGCGTGCCTTCCTGGGTGATCCGGCCGTCTTCGAGCACGATAATGCGGTCCGCGCGGTAAAGGGTCGACAGGCGGTGGCTGACCAGCAGGGTGGTGCGCGTGCGTGTTACCGGTGCCAGGTTCTCGAGGATGGCCGCCTCCGTCCGGGTATCCACGGCGGCCAGGAAGTCACCCCCGGAGATGAACAGGCGGTCGTCACTGAGATGCAGGGACGGGGTTTTCACCTCGACCCGGAACAGCTCATCACCCGCATCGCTGATGCCGACGACAACTCCGGATCCCGTGAACACGAAACCTCGCTCCGTCATCAGGACATCCCGGGCTCCCGGCAGCTCAACCTCGAGCACCACATCCCCGGTCACGGCATCCAGTACGTATCCGGTGTCTTCATCGCCCACGAAAACCATCCCGTCCGACAGAGGCCGGCCCCTACCCGGGACACTCCACAGCTTCGAACCATCCGCGGCACTGATGGCATGGACCCGGTGTATCCAGCCCAGCTCGTAGTCGAGGCAGGTGACGGAAAACACGAGTATCTCGTCATCAACGCCGACGAGAACGAAATCCATCACATCAACTTCCATGCCGTCATCGTCCCAGGACGTCTCACTCCACTGGGTGACGTCGGAGTAGAGGTGGTGTTTTGACACCGTGAAAGGAGGCTGGGATCCGGGTACAGGTACTTCGTACAGGAACCGCCCCGCCACCTGAGGCAGCCCCTCGTAGGTACCCAGGTGCCATCCGGTGTGCTGGCAGTGCACGGCGTGTGAAAGGCCCGGTGATTCCGCGTCCGTCCTGAACACACCGACCAGCAGGATCACTCCGTCGACGAACCTGAAGCCCCGGAGGGAAGACACCACGTGCCCTTCTGCCGCCTGCGCCTGCCAGACCGTTGTACCATCAGATACGCGGACCGCCCTCAGGCGCACCGTGTCCTCACCCGCAGCGCCGCCCGGTTGGATGAAGGAGTAGACCAGTACGTCGCGGTGAAATGTCCAGGCGTGAAGACCGGCCCGCACGGGATCCGGACGCGACCACAGCCGGTCCCCGGTCTCGGGATCTATGACCCCGATCTCCGCCTGGGTGCGGAACACAAGTCCCGCATCCTCCACGTGTCGCAGGTGCGGTGCTCCGGGCAGGCCTTCACCCAGGTTCACCGACCACAGAACGTCGCCGACCTTCGCCTCCGCGACAGTACCGTCCCCATCGGAAAAGCCGGTGCCGGCGACATATGACGCCTGGTCAAGGACAGAGTCCAGCGCTTTCTCGAGGTCTTCCAGGGTTGATCTCAGCTCCTCCGGCAGGGTGATGCCGCTGACGGTCCAGCTGCCGTCTGCCATCTCTACCTGCATTCGGCTGGATGCCTCCGTACTCCCGGCTCCGGGCAGCATCTCCGCCATGTAGTTGGATATGAGCTCAGCGAAATCATCCCGGGAGGCTCCGACCATGAAGGCCGCGAAGCCCGTCTGAAGGGCCCATTCCCTAAACTCGGCCATATCTTCGTCGGTCAGGGTGGGAACCAGGAGTCGGACATCGATCTGCGTCAGGTCCCGGTGGTCTCCATCACCGAGGACATCGACCCCAAGCACCGATACTTCGCCCAGTAGGGCTCTCTGCAGGGACACGACCAGTTCGTCCTGCTCTATTGGCTCACGGGCATGGACACTGAACACTCCGTCCGCTTCATCCTCCAAAAGGGTCAGCCACAGGGTCTCGATCTGTCCAGGGTCCTCCGTCGGAATGAGGCTGCATCCGGCAAGGCACACCAGGATGACTGTGAACACGGCAGCGGCTGGCAAGAAACGCATGGAAAACCACTCCCCCGATCAAGCAAGATCTCTACCAGTATCAATCATATAACAGGTATGCCTGCTTCTACCACGACAGCAGTATGAGCGCCCGCCGCATTGCACCCCCCGGTACGCCTTCCCTGACTCCTCGACAATGCACGAGGGGCTCTGCGCTCTTTCGTCAATACCATTGACCACACCGCACATATCGGCTACTATTCATTCAGATGGAGCAGCTAAATAATGTCAGGTGGAAAGGACATCCACACCATGGTCCCGAATCCCGTCAGAGGCTTGTGGGCTTACCGATTGGCCTCCACGGCGCTCCTGCTGACCGTCCTGCTCACCGTCATGCCCCTGGTGGCGCAGGCCTCACCGGTGCGTGCCCAGATCGTCACCACCTGGCCCACCCAGGAGAAGCTGGTGGCCCTGACCTTCGATGCCGGCTCCGACGTGGGCATCGCTGATGAGATCCTCGACATCCTGGGCGACTACGGGGTCCACGCGACCTTCTTCCTCACCGGACGCTGGCTGGAGCTAAACCCGTTGGCGGCACGCCGCATCGCCGACGAGGGACACAGTCTGGGCAACCACAGTTACACCCACCCCGACTTCCGGGAGGTATCCGAGGAGAGGATGCGGGCCGAGATAGCGGACACGGAACGGCTGGCACAGGAGGTCTTAGGTGCCACCCTCCGCCCCTTCTTCCGCCCCCCCTACGGAGCCTACGATGCCAGGGTGCTGGAGATCGTGGCCGACGAGGGCTATCCGTACTCGGTGATGTGGACCGTGGATTCCCTCGACTGGAAGGGAATCAGCGCCGAGGAGATGTTCAACCGCATCGCCGATAACCTCCGGCCCGGGGCGGTGGTCCTGCTTCACGTCGGCTCGGGTACGAAAACCGCCGAGGCCCTCCCCCTCATGCTGGATCTCTTCATCGAGGAAGGATACCGACAGGTGACTCTCCCCGAGCTCATGGCCTCAACGGGAAACCAGAAAGTATACACGGTGCAGT
>PWUC01000060.1 GCA_003562655.1 Clostridia bacterium | reverse complement strand
GGGCCTTGCCCTCTGCCCTGCTGACATCGTGGCGCTCACATGCCCTGTTCCAGCAGAAGTCAAAGAAGGTCGCTGCCTCCTCGACGCACCTGCTGAAGCGCTCCTCTCCCCCCTCCGAGTTCAGAACATCATCCGGGTCCATGTCCCGGGGCAGAGAAATGATACGCAAATTCACACCTGTCCCGGTGAAGTTGTTCATGCTGCGAAGCACGGCATCCGTGCCGGCACTGTCAGCATCATATGCCACGAAAGCGTTCCGGGTGTACCGTCCCAGAAGCGCCACCTGGTTGGCGCTGACAGAGGTTCCCATGGAGGCCACAGTCTCCCGCCAGCTGTGAACAACGCAGGCAAGGACATCCATATATCCTTCGACAAGTATTACCCTGTTCCTGCGCCGGATCGCATCTCTGGCCCGGTCCAACCCGTACCAGATGTCTCCTTTCGTAAATATCGGGTTCTCGGGCGAGTTGAGATACTTCGGGTGCCCATCGTCGAGAACCCTGCCCGCGAAACCCACGACCCGACCCTGAAAATCGGTAATGGTGAACATAACCCGGTTGCGAAATGCATCGTAGTAGTTGCCCCGCTCCTCACTTTTTTTCACCAGTCCCATCAATTCGGCTGCCTTCATCTTGACGCCGCGGGACTGCAGCAGGTGACACATGGCGTTCCAGGAATCCGGCGCATACCCCAGCCGGTACTCTTTCTGTAGCGGCCCGGGAATTCCTCTTCCCTTCAGGTACGCTCTCGCCTGTGCACCCCGCGAATCCTTCAGCTCAGTGGCGTAGAATTCGGCCGCCAGCTCACCCAACCGGTACAGGTACTCCCTCACTCGCTGACTTGAGGAGGGCTGCTGCATCCGTTGGGGCATCTCGATCCTCGCCCGTTCAGCCAGGAGCCGGAGAGCCTCGGGGAACGTCAGGCCCTCCGTCTGCATCACAAAGTTGAACACATCACCGCCCTGCTGACACCCAAAACAGTAGTAAAGCTGCTTTTCAGCCGAGACAGTAAAGGATGGAGTGCGCTCCTCGTGAAAGGGGCACAGCCCGACAAAATCACGACCCTGCTGCTTCAGGGTCACATAGTCGGAGATGATCTCCACAATGTCCGTGTGGGTACGAACCCTCTCCGCAAACCCGTCATCCATTGCACCAAGCACCTCTTCGTTCTGGACGGATGAGCCAAACAAATTCTGGGGCGTTCCCCTCGCCCCAGAAGATGATCAGACCAGCTGAATCTGACCCAATATACTACTGTTCTCCAACTGTGGCGCAAATCCTGCCGCCGATTGAGGAATCTCTCACTCCCGTCGCGATAGTGCGGCCTGAGCCGCGGCCAGCCTTGCCACAGGCACCCGGTAGGGGGAACAGCTCACATAATCCAGGCCGATCCGGTCACAGAAGGCGATGGATTCGGGCTCACCGCCATGCTCTCCACAGATGCCCACCTTCAGATCGGGACGGGCCTGCCGGCCCAGACGCAGGGCCATTTCCATCAGCTGTCCCACCCCCTTCTGATCCAGAACAGCAAAGGGGTTCTCATCGAGCAATCCCCTGGCGAGATACAGGTGGATGAACTTGGCTTCGGCATCATCGCGACTGAACCCGAAGACGGTCTGGGTCAGATCATTGGTGCCGAAGGAGAAGAACTCGGCGGAACCCGCCACCTGATCTGCCACCAGGCAGGCGCGGGGGACCTCGATCATGGTTCCCACGCTGTAGGAAAGCTCCACCCCCTCCTCCCTTTCCACCATCGATGCGGTCTCCCGTATGACCGGAGCCAGCGCATCAAACTCACTGACATCGCAGATCAGGGGGATCATGATCTCCGCATGCACTCTGACGTCTTGCTTGATAACAGCAGCGGCCGCCTCGAATATGGCCCGGCACTGCATTGCGTAGATCTCCGGGTACGTCACGGCCACCCGGCACCCGCGCTGCCCGAGCATGGGGTTGACCTCCTGCAATGACTGGGCGCGCTGAAGGATCTCCTCCCTCTGGGCGATCTCAACCCGGGTCCCCCCCCTTGCCTCAAGATCGGCGATCTCGGCCCTGATCTGGGAGACATCGGGCAAGAACTCATGCAGCGGAGGATCCAGCAACCGGATGGTGACAGGCTCTCCATCCATCACCCGGAAAATCCCCTCGAAGTCCTCCCTCTGCATGGGCAGAAGACGGGCCAGGGCATCCTCCCTCTCTGCCGTCCCGGGGGCAATGATCATGTCCTGCATCACTGTGAGCCGTTCGGGCTGCATGAACATGTGCTCGGTTCGGCACAGTCCGATCCCCCCGGCCCCAAATTCGCGGGCTCTCTGAGCATCAGCTGGTGTATCCGCGTTGGCACGAACGCCAATAGTCCGCACCTCGTCGGCCCATGAAAGAAAGGTCTCGAACTCCGAGGCCATGGTGGGGTCGATCAACGGCACATCGCCGGCATAGATCTTTCCCGTGGAGCCATCTATGGTGATGACATCACCCTGGGCGATGCTTCGCGCACCCGAACGGGCAATCCTGTTCTTCAGGTCTATCTGCAGACCCTCGCAGCCCACCACGCAGGGTTTGCCCATTCCCCGGGCCACGATGGCCGCATGACAGGTGAGTCCTCCCCTGCTGGTCAGCACACCCTGGGCCTCGACCATCCCGTGAATGTCATCGGGTGTGGTCTCGGGACGTATGAGAACAACCTGCTCACCGCGGGCACCCATGGCCTCGGCCTCATCAGCCGTGAACACCACCTTGCCCCTGGCAGCTCCGGGTGACGCACCGAGGCCCTGGGCGATTGACTCGATGTCAGCCTCGGGATCTATGCGGCGGTGAAGGAGCACACCGATGTCGTCGGGGTTGACTCGCTTCAATGCCTCCCGGCGGTCAATCAGCCCCTCCAGGGCCATGTCATGGGCTATTTTCACCGCCGCCGTGGCTGTGCGTTTGCCGTCTCGCGTCTGCAGCAGG
>PWUC01000229.1 GCA_003562655.1 Clostridia bacterium | reverse complement strand
CCCATCCAGTCTCCAAGCCGCACGACGGGCGCGTTCCCGGGACCCACCGGGACATCGGCCAAAACAACGGTCTGTGTGGGCTCCACGGTGACCGAACGAGCCAAAATCCTGCCGTAGGGATCCACGATCACCGAGTCATACCCCACATCGGCCTTGATCACCGACACCCGGTTCTCCACCGCCCGGAAGATGATGTGCGTGTAGTGCTTGTGGGCCATCTCAGGCCAGTCCGTGGAGGGTACGGCTATGATCCCGGCGCCGTTTGCGGTGATCTGCGGGCCGTATCGGTGAAATCCAGGTCGTAGCATATGATGGTGCCGATCCTCGTACCGTAGGTGGGATAGGTTCCCCGGGTCAGGCTGGTCTCGCCGGCGAAGAGAACGGGATGATCCTTACCGTACACGCCGAGAAACTCGCCCCCGGGAGACAGTACCGCCGCCTCGTTCCTCAGTCCTGCATCCTCGGTGACCGCGTAGCCGATGACCAGGTAGGCATCTATCTCCCCCGCCAGCTCCACGAAGGCCGCCGTGTGCTCCTGCCCGGGGTCGAAGGGTAGGAACCCCTCGGGCCACACGATGAGCCTGGCTCCGCGCTCCGCGGCCTCCCGGCTCAGATCGAACAGCTCTTCGAGGGTGTTAATCCCTACCGGCTGTACTGCCGCGACCCTGACCTGGGCGGGCATGTCACCGAGAAGGGCCAGGCTCAGGGCCGTCCAGAGCACCAGGGCGATCGCCACGCCCCTGGTCCACCGGCGCAGGGCGGCCGCATCCACCCTCGGCACCCCGGGTTCAAGGCGCCAGCGGCGATCCATGCAGTCAATGGCCCATGCAGCAATGCTCACGTTGACCAGCATTATCAGCAGGTTCAGACCGTATATGCTGAAAACGCTCACCGGCTGTATCAGCCAGTCCTGTTCGAACAGGGCGTAGCTGACGAAACCCCAGGTTCCCATGAAGGGTATCGTCCCGCGGATCATCTCGAAGGTCACCCAGACCACCGCCCCGACCGGCACCAGGTACCGGTAGTTCGTCCGTCGGTTGAAGCGCTGCTCCCAGAAACCGATGGGGGTGGCGAAGGCCCCGATGATGACCGGCAGCCAGCTCCAGACGGGTATGCCGCTGAACATGCGGTCGAAATACGCGTAGAAGAAGCCTCCCACGCCCACGCCGAGAGCAAGTCCGGCGTACCTGGACGGCATCACCCTGTGCAGTGAGATCAGAATGGGGACGAAACCGACGAAGATGAGGGGCCACAGGCCGTGGGGGGGAAAGGCGAGGGTGAAGAACACGGAACCGAGCACCGCGAGGGTCAACCCGAAAAGCACCCGGACCCCGGGCTTCACCTTCACTTTCCTGGACGATTCTCTCTCAGTCCCGGAGTTCATCGTGGTCCCCGGTGGGAGGGCTGCCTCACCCGCACGTGGTCTGAGAGCAAATGGAACACGAACACGCCGGCGCCTCCTTCCTCATTCATTCGCCCTCGCATCCATGTTTGCTCGAAACAGAATGCTCATCCGTTAGGAAACCCGCGGATCACGGATCTGGTTGGCGGCCAAGACCCGGGCGGAGCCTGCACCAAGGAGGCCGGTCATCCGCAGCCGCGATAGACACTCAGGCTCCCGTCGGGTCCGCGACACCTGTACAGATTCGTCCCGGGGTGCCTCAACGAGATGGCAGCATGTCGATGAATTCTCGCCAGTGTTCTATGATGGCGCAGGAAAGGGTCTCGGGGACCGGTCTGCCGGCCCGATTGTACCAGACGGGCGTCATGCCGGCAGACTGTGCTCCCAGTACATCATTGGGGAACGAGTCGCCCACGAACCAGATCTTCGCTGCGGGAACTCCGATCTTTGCCCCCGCAACTCTGAACACACCGGGATGGGGTTTCTTGAGTCCCGTATCCGCACTGCTGAGCACCGCACGGAACCGGTGCCCCACATCGTATCTGCTCAGTCCATGCGCGAGGGCTCTCCCCGTGAAGATGTTGTTGCTGAGAACGCCGCAGGGAATCTGTCTTACGGCCAGTTCTTCCAGGACCTCCTCGAGTCCCTCTTCAAGACCCTCCACTTCATAGGTCAGGTCAAAGAGCTGCCGCTCAAGTTCGGGCCCGATGTTGACATCCAGTCCGAACTCGGAGAACAGGAGCTGACAAAGCTGCCCGATGCTCAGTTCAAAGCCCGATTCCCTGGACCGGCTGTAGTCATGCTGTAGCCTGCTGCAGCGATGAAGCAGAGTCTCGAAGGGGACCTGCGCGTCGCATTCATCGACCAGCAGATCGAGTGCCGGTTTCAGATTCAACGTCGTCCCGCGAAAAATCGTATGGTCCAGGTCAAACAGGACGCCACGCGGATTCATGTCAATTCCTCCCCTGGTTCTCTGGCATTTCGAACACCATTCGCTGCCTGCAGCGAGGATCCCTTCTTCTGGGAGCCAGCTCTGGCTGAGCGGCCGGGCGACCGGCCCCGAATGTGATGACGGGGCGTTGGGGCGGGGAGCGTTATTCGGCGGTGGAGCCGTCCCCTGCACCCCTCTGCAGCTCCGGCCAGGACTGGATGTGGACGTCTCTTTGCGGGAAGGGGATGCTGACTCCATGCTTGATGAAGCTCTTGTAGATCTCGCAGTTCACGAGGCTGGTGATCAGCCCCCTGCGGTGCAGCAGGGCCTCGGTCCACACTCTTACTTCCAGTTCCAGGGCACTGTCGCCGAAGGACAGGAAGCGGGCACTGGGTGCGGGCTCCCTCAGTACCTCGGGCACCTGCAGTGCGGATTCCTCGAGCAGCCTCATGGCCAGGTCGATGTCGGATCCATAGGCCACCCCCACCGGAATCCTGAAGCGGACGAGGTTGTCCGCCTGGCTCCAGTTCACCACCTGCCCCGATATGAACTCGGAGTTCGGGACGATGATGTCAATGTTGTCGTTGGTGTTGACCGTGGTGCTCCGGGCGGAGATCCT
>PWUC01000148.1 GCA_003562655.1 Clostridia bacterium | reverse complement strand
GGCTCTCGGACTCCTATGCCTTTCCGCGCTCTGGGTCGGAGCGATCTGGTGGCTTCACAACAGACAGGCCCTGGAGGGCGGGCTGTTCCAGCTGTTTCAGCCGGAGCACTTCGCCTTTGCCATGGCCTCGCTGATCTACCTCGGGGTCGCCGTTTACCGCGCCCTCGCCGCCAGCATCCGTCCCGATGCCCACATGATCACCGCCAATGCGGTGCGCGGGTGTGGGCTGACCGCCCTGATGCTGCTGATCTTGAAATACAGTGCAGGGTGGTACCCCGTCTGGCCCGTGCTTCTTCTGCCGCTGGCCCTGGTGGGTTCCTCGGTGGCCGCCCGCGCGTCACTGATCACCCCTACGCCCAGCGAGAGCCGCCTTGGATGGCGAGGCCGGTGGACAATCATTGCCCTGCTCGTGATCATCCCCATCGGCGCGACCCTGCTGCTGGTCAGCGTGTCGGCGCCCGGCTTCTGGGCTGCAGTGGGCTCCGTTCTTTTCAGTGCCTGGTCCCTCGTAGCCGAGGCCATCGTCTTCATTGCCTACCCCTTTGTCTACCTCGCCTACCTGGCATACAATCTACTGGCCCGCTTCGTACCCGAGGAGGTGGAGATGCCGGAGGTAGAGCTGGCGGAACCGCCGGACCTGGGAGAATTGGGGCCCGCAGCCGAATCACCCCTGGGGGCCGCTCTTCTGGTCGCCCTGCGCATTGCAACAGCCCTGATCGTCATTGCTGCACTGGTCTGGGCCTTCCGGCGTCTTCGCAGTCCCGCCCCCCCAGAAGATGCTGAGGACTATCGTGAGGAACGGATCTCGCTGTGGGATCCGGAAGCCTTCGGCCGCCGCTTGCGCCAGCTCCTGCGCCCCGTAGCCGACCCCTCGAACTCGCGATCACCCGCCCGCACAGCCACAGAACAGAAGGTTCGAGAGCTGTACCGGGAGCTGGTGCTCACAGCCAGGCCGGTCCACCGTCCAACCCCCTACCAGACCCCCCGGGTCTTCTGCGAGCAGCTGGTGCAGAAGGCCGACCTGCCGTCAGGGGGGCCGGCGCAGACGTTGTTGTTTCAGCTTCTCGGGATCTACGAGACCGTCCGCTACGGCCCTCCCCGTGAGGATGAACGGCTGCAGGAGAGGGCACAAGAGGCCATGGAGCATCTGAGGCAGCAGGACTGGAGGGGGGTCAGTCCGAGGGGTCGCTGATCCCTTCCTCCTCCGGGTCGTAAAACTCCCGCCTTATGGTCAACAGGCTGTCCTCCTGGTCGACGGTCACGCTGTCAATGGCCCGAAGGCGGATTTCCCCCGTGAGCAGAGAGTCGAAATGAAGCAGCAGTGCGGTCATGGGAATGGCCCGGGGGGTCATCAGGCCCCGGACCCCGGACCCGCCCGTGGACCCGGGGTCGACATGCCTGGTCCTGCGGTCGTCGCCGACATCAACCCGAAGCCGGTGGGTGTGCCCGGAAGCCACCAGATCCGCCATCCCGGCCTCGACCAGCCCCGCGACGGGACGGGGATCGTGGCTGACCACCAGCATGAAGTCGGGCCCCTCCCGGGCCAGAATCCGGGCCTCCGACCGGTACCGCCTCGAGAGGGCCTCAATCTCCTCGGCCGAGGCCTCTGCGGGAGAATCTCGCCCTGAAGAGGGGTCCGGGAAACCGAGGAAGAGGATGCCACCAAATTCGAACGAACCGTCCATCACGGTCACATTGGGAACCTGACGCATCATCTCCAGGACCCCGGGGGACTCGTGGTTCCCGGGGGCGAAGATGTATGGGACGCCCAGATCGGCGATCTCCCGGGTGATCCGGGCCTCCAGGGGTGTGCCCCAGTCGGTCAGATCCCCAAGGTCAACGATGGCACGAACCGGATAGCTGGCCACCATGCCCCCGATAAAGTCCACTGCCGGCACATTGTTGTGAATGTCCGCGACAATCAGCAGGGTGAAGCCGCCATCCAACCCCTCTATCGCGGGCATGCGCCCCTCCATACCGTACAGATGCATCAGGTTCGTGCCCAGAGTGCGCATCTCCCGGCGCAGCGTTTCGAGGCGGTCCATTCCCTGTTGAACCGCCGTCAGCGCGCCAGGGAAGGCTGCCACGGGTCCTTCCAGCCGGTGATGATAGAAGGCGGAGGGGTCATAGGTGGCGTATACGAGGGAACTCAGGATCGCCACCAGGATCAGACCCGATGCGAAGGCCATGACCAGAGATCTCAGGTCTCGCAGATTCAGCATCAACGCCACACCCGTCGCCGACAGGGCGGCAACTAGCATCAGGGACAGGACATAGGAGACGGCGATGCCCCGGACCTGTTCTTCCAGATCCGGCAGGAAGGTTCCCGACACAGCGCCATCGATCATGATGGACATGGTCTGCATCTCGATGTGACGCAGGGACATCTCGATTCTGAAGGGAAATGGGGTATGGGTGTCGGCTGTGAGTCTGCCCACGGGAGGAACGTCCAGGCGGGTTGAGCCGGAAGGGGCGAGGGCCGTCTTTATCTTCACCTCCAGCCCCCCCCAGCTGTAGTTTCGCTGGCTGAGAAACTGCAGGCTGAAGCAGACGCCGAGCAGGATGGCAATGACGAGGATGGCCGATCGCCACTTCAATCTCTACCCTCCCTGAATTCGTTTGATCGAAAACTGGTGATGGGTCTACTGAAAGGGTATGCTCAGCGCCCGCGCACCGGCAATGCAACAATCCTGCCAGACATTCCTGAAACCGGCAGTCATGTCCCGAGCTGGTCAAGCAAACAGAGCACCGGGCAGTTCTGTATGATCCGGCTCAGGGTCACCGTTTCAGCGGCCACCTGGATGACGATCAGCACTGCCAGCAGCACCCACCGAAGGGCCGGCGGGCTGCTCACAACCGCCGCTGCTCCCATCATTGCACCCCAGCCGTTGGCCCCGCAATCCCCCATCATCACCTGTCCGGAGAGGTCTCTGAGCAGAAAGACCAGGACGGGCAGGGCGAAAAGAACACCTCCATGGCCCGGCCTGTACACTATCAGGACTAAAAAGCCCAACAGCAAGACCTTGCCCGCCCTGCCGGGCCTCACATCCAGCGCATTGATCACGCTGGCAGAGAGGGCCACCACCAGGGCATCCCTCGCGACGGACACCGAGCCCCCGGGCACAAGAACTGACACCAGCATGAGGGCGCCGACACCGCCGACGAACACCTTCACAGCGCCTGATGTCAGCCTGCCCGTGCACAAGGCCCCCAGATGCCCACGCCAACCCTTTACCGCTCGCTGATCTCTGTCGGCGCACCCACACCAGTCATCATAGAGCCCAACACCGGCGAACAGAAGGCCAGCCGCCGCGGGCAGGGCCATCGCGCCTCCGGCCACAGACAGCAGCATCAGTCCCTGAAGGACGATCACGGGAAAGGCCACGGAAGTTGGAATCCGGTGGCCTGACATGTTGCGGCGCCTCAACCCGACGTTCGCCGCCCATACCTCACTCCATCCACCCAGGCAGTGAAAACCCAGAAGCACGAAGAAAACAGCAGCAATATCAGCCATCATCCCTGAGCCGGGCCACCTCCTCCACCGACAGGAAAAGCCGCACGAGGCCGCGACCCACGTCCCACATCTGCCGCAGCCGATGGCATATGTGGCGTGCAGACATCCCGGTCACCCGGTGCTGCATTGCCGTGTCAACCTCCTGCAGCCTTAATCCCGCCTTCAGGGCCCTCGCTGTGAAGACCGGTTCCACCCCAAACCCCTGCACACAGGGCCCGACGGTACTCCACACGTCCTCGGTGAAGGCACGCTGCCCGGATAGAGGCGCGCGCACCAGATGCCCCGATGCCCGCGTTATTCCCCAGCGGGCGAGCCTGACGACCATTCCGAAGCCCCGCCCGGAACCGGGAGGGAATAGGGCCGTGGTCAGCTCTGCCCGCCCGGCAAGGATCGGTTCGAGCAGGTGCCTGACCTCTCTGGAGGTATCACCCAGGTCAGCGTCGCAGAAGACGAAGATGTCGATGTCCCTTCCATTGAGAAGCTTCATCCCGTGATTGAGAGCGGCTCCCTTGCCCCGGTTGGTGCGGGTGCGACTGAACATGACCCGCGGATCCTCCAGAGAAGCCACAGCTGCTGCGGTACCATCCCTGGAGCCGTCATCGACCACCAGCACGCCCTCGATCCCGGCAGTGTCCAGCAGCCCTCTCACCGTGGCCTGTATGTACGGCCTCTCATTGAAGGCAGGTACCACCGCAAAGGCCATCCTAGCCTCCCGTCGTCATCCGGAAATGCAGGGCCAGAAGACGAAGCAACACGTTGAAGCCCGGGGACAGCCACAACATCAGGACCAGCGGAACCAATCCTGCACCCATCAGAAGGGCGATGTCTCCAGGTCGGGGGTGAACCCGGTACAGTTTGCTCACTCCCTTGGCATCCACCAGCTTGCCGCCGACGCGGAGCCTGACCAGCATGGTGCTGGCCATGCCCGCTCTCCCCTTCTCCAAAAATTCAACGGGGTCGGTGTGGGTGCCCACCGCCACGATCAGATCCGCTCCCATCTGATCGGCCAGGAGCAGGGCCGCGTCCTCGCTGGTCCCGTGCACCGAGAAGACATCCCCCTCCAGCCCCAGTTCATCCAGCCTCTCCTTGCCCGGTGCTGAGCCGTCGGGATAGGCGTGAACGATGAGCTGCCCGCCCCGCCTCCAGACGCTCTCGAGAACCCCGTCACTCACGCTGTCCATGTCCCCCAGCAAAATGTCGGGATCCCATCCCGCCTCCACCACCGCGTCGGCCGCTCCATCCACGGCGATGACAACCGGATTCTGCTCTGTCACGTAGGTGCGGATCGCTCGCATATCCTTCCGGTAGCTCCGGCCCCGGACCACGACAAGGGCCGGCCTGCCCCCAGCGTCGACCTCCAGGGGAGGCAGCTGGGGCTGCTCCAGCAGCAGGGTCTTCTCGCAGCGGGCAAAGGACAGGGTGTTGTCCACAAAATTACATAACTGCAGTGACAGGTTGTCCCGGGCCGACTGCATGCTCGATGCCAGCTGGCCGGAGGTGACCCGTCTGCCCCGGGCCACCCTTACCCCGCCGCTGTATATGACATCATCCCTGATCTGCACCGGGGCTCCGTCGGGAATCCCGAAGATCTCCTCCTCGACCCCGTCCAGGATCATGATCCCGGCCTTCAACATCATCTCGGGCCCCGGCGTGCATAGCTCACCCGTAAATGTCTGTTCGATGTTCAAAACAGCCCGAACACCTCTCTGGATGAGGTCCTCCGCCACGACGGAGTCCAGATCGCGGTGGGCCACAACGGCAACATCGCCCGGACGAAGGCGATGAACGAGCCGCTTGGTCTGTCTGCCCTTTCGGATCCGACCGCGAATCACGTCGGACATACAAACACCCCCGGAAGCATCTTCGGCTCTCAGTATTCCCGCTTCGGCAAAACTGTACCCAGACCGCCCGTTCACCGCCGGCGCGGGCAAATTCGCCTCAAATTCATCAGAATCCCACCTGCGGAAGCGACATACAGATTGAGGCCGCCTCACAGAGATCGACGAGGGAGTGAAAGGGCCCGGGTGAGACTCTTACGGGCAGTCCATGCCCCTTCTCATCGGACGTAGAACCGGAGAGGACCGCCAACTCGAGACTCAGCGGCATCGGGACGTACCGATGAAAAGGGCGAGGCAAAGCCCGAGATGGACGAGGGTCAGCAGCGGAAGGGCCAACCTGAAAAGAGCACGCCGCGTCTTGTGACGAAAGCACGTCATGCCCAGGTAACTGCCAGCCGCACCACCGGCCAGAGCTACCAGGAGCAGGTTCCGTTCACTGATCCGGAGGGACCGCGACGCTGCCCGCCTCTTGTCCAGCCCCATCAGCAGCAGGCCGATCCCATTGACAAGCATCAGGTATGCGACAAGGATCTCGCCAAAATTGCTCATACTGCGTTCCTCCTCCCGGGATCCGGGGTCTGACGAACCTGCTCCCTCGCAGTTCCCCCAGAGAATCTCCATCCCCCCGGCCTGACCGGGCTGCAGCCCAGCGCCCTGGGATGAGATAGCCCGCGGCCGCACCTCATGTGATGCGCCCGATCAGCCTGTTCTTCAGACACGTGGCGATGTCCAGGTCCCTCACGGTTCCGCCTTCTGTCTCAACGCTCACAACACCTTCCTCATCATCCACTTTCCGGATGGTGATGCTGCCGTACCGGACGTGAATCAGCTGCAGCCCGGCAACCAGAACGGACCCGTCAGTGACAGGATGTCTGACCGCCGGAGTCTGCTGCCTGCCCCCTCCCTCACCGGACCTGCTGAGCCGCCGACCGGGGGCAGACCGCTTCTGCCGGCCCCTGGTCTGCGCCCTCCGTGATCGGAGGGCTCTCACGCGGGGATCGCCCGACGGCAGCAGGCCGCTCTCGATGATGAACCTGGAGACATCAGGCCAGCTGCTACCGTATTTTTTGGGAACACTGATGGTCAGCTCCTCAACGGTTCGCGTGACAGCCACGTAAAAGAGACGCCGTTCCTCCTCCTCATCCCCCCTGCCTTCAGCCGGTATTGTTGATGGGGGCTGGATCCCCTCCAGGACGTCCAGGATCCACACGTGGGGCCATTCCAGGCCCTTGGCGGAATGGCACGTGCTCAACACGAGACCGGACTCGCGGCCCTTCAGGCGGGCCACCCCCTTCAGGGCCTCGCGGATTCGCTGTACGCGTTCAACGAAATCGTCGCCGTGGGCAAGGAGCTGAAAGGTATCGAATTGCTGGTAGTATATCCGGCGGGTTTCATGGTTGCCGGCCTGATCCGCAAGGTATCTGGCATAGTTGAGGGACCTGTGGCGCAGGAAGTCCTTGAGCCGGGCGAGGTCCGGAGCGCCCGCGTTTCGCCTGTTGTAACGGACCAGGGCCCGGTAGAAATCGAGGACGGCTGCCTGCTGTCCCCGCGAAAGGTCCGGGTGCTCGGCAAGCAGCCCCCAGACCTCCGGGCTCACATCGGGCAGTCGGTCCCTCACCTCGAGGAGCAACCGGTGAGGGATGTAGCGGGCGGGCTTGTTCATCAGCTGGACCACGTCGGCAACGCGGGGTTCCCGCGGATTGTCAGCCAGGCGGAGAAAGGCCACCATGTCCTGCAGCATCGGCCGCCGAAAAACATCCCTTCCAGCCGAGGACAACAGGTGGAAGGGATAGCCCCCTTCAACGAGGCGGTCAATGAGTGCAACAGCCTGGACATTGCTGCGGTAGATGACGGCCATCCGCCGGGGGTGGGCAAAAGCCCCGCAGTCTTCAGCTGCCCGGATGATCCGGCTGACCTGCTCCCCGCCGTCGCGGGGTTGAATGACATTTATGTTGCTCGTTCTGCCTGAAACTGCAGTTAGATCCTTGGCAAACCGGTGAGCATTGTGCTCGATGATCTTCTGGCTGAGCTGGACCAGATTGGCTGCCGAGCGGTAATTCGCAGTCATCTTCACCACCTGCGCATTCTGATACAACTCCGGGAACTGCAGCATCATCCGCGGGCGTGCCCCCCGGAAGGAATATATGGACTGATCGTCATCACCCACCACCACCAGGTTATCATGGGGTGCGGCCACGAGCCTGATCAGCTCGAACTGAAGGGGTGAGGTGTCCTGGGCTTCATCGAGCATCACCTGGAGGTAGCGATCCTGTATCGATCCCCGTATGGCCCGGTCGTCTCGAATCAGCCCAAAAGCGTCCTCCAGCAGGTCGCCGAAGTCACTGACCCCCAGTCTCTGCTTCTGCTGACGGTAGCACAGCATGATATCCCAGAGCCGGTCGCGGTCGAGGAGCTGGGGCGCATAGGTAGTTGCCCGGTCGCCCAGGTCAATCCGGTTGGACCGCACATAGGAAATCTCCCCCTTGAGATCATTCAGCGTCTGCGGGTCGCGCCTGTCATAAAGCCCCTTGCTCGCCAGGATGCCCCGGAGCAGACGGTCTGAGTCACGCCCGCTCAGAACCTTCGGACGCCGGTCATGCCGATCAAGGATCTGGTACGCGAAGGAATGGATGGTGGTGAACTGCTCCCGGGTCACGGAGATTCCCGTACCCTCGAGGAGCTTCTGGATCCGGCGGCGCATCTCGTCGGCCGCCCTGCGGGAGAAGGTCACGACGATGAGGTTCTCCGGCGAAACAAGCCTCCGGCGCAGCAACCGGGCAGCGCGGCGGACGATGACAGTGGTCTTGCCCGACCCCGGACCCGATACCACCAGGAGAGGACCCTCCACATGGCTGACGACCCGCTGCTGCTGTTCATTGAGTACCATGCTCAACCCCGCTCACAGGATGCTCTGAAATCCTTCACCGACAATCAAAGAAGCGAGTTTGCTGTCATTGTATACGCAATCCGGCACCTCTGGCCAACTGGGAAACCGCCCAAAATTGGGTGCCGACTGCGGCGTGTGGACATGATGAGACGTCGAGTTCCGTAGAATACAGCAGGCATCCCTCACTGGCAAAACTGGAATACCTGCGACGAATTAGTACATTTTTGTCATAACTCATAGGATAACTTGACACAATAAGTATTGGAAGTCAGGCTCAACAGAATGGCTTAATGCCAGACGAGGGGGAGACAATGGTCGGCAAAGTACGTCCCAGGAAGATCATCATGCCATCGGAGTTGACCGGAACTCAAAGGAGGAAGCGCCTATCGGGTCCGGTCATAACCTATCAGCTGCATCAACTGACGACAGACCGTCTCCCCTCCTCAGTACGAAACACCCTGGAAGGAGTGAAAGAGAAAATGCTGTCAACAGAGTCCTTCACCACCATGGAATCCTCGGAACAGCAATCCGTTTTATTGGAACTAGTTCGTGAAGGCAAGTCGGACGTAGAGATTGGCGACATGCTGGACATGAGTCAGTGGCAGGTGCGAAATCTGCGCTACAAGCTGGGGATCAAGAAAGATCGAGGAGGTAACGTCCAGCTGGAACCTCTAGACGCAGGAAGCAGGGCGACATCTTCACTTATCAACCTTCCCCAGGCCGCACCCGGCCAGGAGCTGATGGACCGGGGCCTGGTCCTCAGAGTTTCTGGAACCTACATGGCAAAAGAGGTGGCCCAGCGCCTCAAGGCCCTGGCCTCCCTGGTCATGGTAGATTCTGATGACATGCACTACCACCTCAGTGTCACCATGACTGAACTATCCGAAACCGAGGAGCCGGCAGAGGAGGAAGAGCAGACGAAACCCGACGAGGATGAGGATGCTTCTCAGGACGGTTCTGAATCCTCTGCCCGAGTATCGTAGCCGCAATTCCAGCAACGCAGGGCATCCGGCCACCACGGAGAGGCGCAGCAGGGACAGTTCTTCCCGGGCGCAAGAGAGTCCAGCTGGGAAGAGGTGCGCCGGATGTCCTCCGACTCTTTCTTGCGGCCTCTGGCGCCGATGACCGAGGAGGCGTACAGGTAGAGGCCAAGAGCCAGGATGAGGGCCAACAGCAGGTACACCATCACCACGCGCCGCTCAGGCTCTGTGGATCATCACTGAGCAGGGCGCATTCCTCACCACCTTCTCTCCCACACTGCCCAACAACACAGAGGCGATTCCAGTCAGACCGCGGTTGCCCATGATGATCAGATCTGCGTCCCGGTCCCTGGCCAGACTGACAATTTCTGACGGGGGATTGCCATTGCGGACCACCACCTCTACCTCCGCCCGGATCTCCGTCAGCTTTTCCTCGAGCTGGGATACGATCTCCTTCCCCTGTTCCTCAAGAGCCTCCAGAAACCGAGCCTGCACCATGTCAACATCCTCATCGACCATGAAACCACCAAGAACAGCCGCCGTCGGAATGACGTGAACTGCGATTAGCCGCTCCGCACCGAAACTCCGGCAGAGAGCCCTGGTGAAATCAACGGCTCCCCAGGAAGACTCCGAGCCATCAACACATACCATCAGACATCTGAGATGCTGCAACGTCATACCTCCTGTCTACAGACAGATCACTGCTTCACTGTGTTCGGCTGTAACACCTGCACCAGTGCCATGAGGTGAGCCTTCGTTCTAAGGGTAGTACCGACGAGGGCCTCTCCAGTTCCCATCACTGCCTTCTGAGCGTTCCGCGCCCCCTACGCCGGAAGATTCTTCGAGGCTGCATTCCAGGCCCTTCGTCCCTTCCATGGCCTTCACTCGAGAGACGGGGCCAGCTTCTCCTTCCCCCGTGGCCAGACCGGCACATTCACGACGCGGCAGACTTCGCTTTGTGCTGCGGACCACTCACTTGCTCCCTCTTTTCTTGTACCTATCTGGACGAGACTCTCACCCGCAAGCAGGCAGTCGTGAGATTCGCCGGACATACTCCCCCTGCTATTACTGGGCAAGAGAGTGATACAAAGGAAGCGCCACCACTGATGTCATCTTACCATTTGAGGGTCGCCGCATCCAACAGGGGCGAGTCTGTCATATGAGTTGCCGGTTGTCCAGGGTACGGAGAAATCCCTGTCCCAGTTGATGTCGCGTCCTCTGGACGAGCAGAGGTGTCCGGTGTGGATGGTGGACGGCATCGAGGAGAGTAGGTGTCTGAGTCACTTCACCCCCAAGCCCTCGCAGAACCGGACGTGACCTCTCAGCTCATCCGGATCCCATCATCCAGTCGTCTTCCAGACAGCGCATTCTGCTCTACCCTTGCGGTTGACCGGTGCACAGAACTGGGGTGACTCAGCACTTCACCGGTGGCATTTGCTGAGAACTGCTCACCCCGCCGCTGGATGGATCCGCATCTTCCAGTGCGCAAACAACTGCGATTTCGTCTGGCAAGCTTCCCGAGCCAACGTGTAGCCCGCCGTTGGGGGTCGCACAAGTCTACTGTGCTTCCTGACACCCAGCGGACGAAGACTCGATCCAAATGCCGCAGTTCTTAATTGCAGTTCCGACCTATAGAGGCGCCCGTAGTAGTTGATCCAACAACCCCTTATTTTCGGGTTGAACATCCGGGAGAGATCCTCAAGGGTCTTTTCCGACTTCAGATGCACGCGCCATGCTCGAATGGTCTGACGCATATGCTTTTTCGCCTTTCCACTGACTGCTGGATTACAGGACTGATTCCCTACCTGGGCAGGATATCTGCAGGTCTATGGCAAAGGAGATGAGGGCTAGCGTTGTGAGGTATATGACAAGAGGGGGCGAGCTCCAGTGCAGGTGGCTTTGATATGCAACGACTTCAAGAGTGAGGAAGCCGCTGCGGAAAATCCGTCCGGTCTGCACCAGTTGGAGACTACTCATGAAGCTGTTCGAGATGCCCTAAGGGGTATCGGACACACAGTGCAGGAGATCATTCTCCCCCCTCAGCCCAACCTACGCCTGCTGCGCAACTGCCACGCCGAAGTGGCCTTCAATCTCACCACGGGGATCGTCAACAAGAGGATGCAGTTGT
>PWUC01000260.1 GCA_003562655.1 Clostridia bacterium | reverse complement strand
GTCAAGAACGACCTGTACGCATTGATGACCGACTCGCAGGAGTGGTGGCCTGCCGACTACGGCCACTACGGACCCCTCTTCATACGCATGGCGTGGCACAGCGCGGGCACCTATCGCATGGGCGACGGGCGGGGCGGCGCAGGATCGGGCTCCCAACGCCTTGCGCCCCTCAACAGCTGGCCCGACAACGTGAACCTTGACAAGGCGCGCCGTCTTCTCTGGCCCATCAAGCAGAAGTACGGCAGGAAGATCTCCTGGGCTGACCTGATGATCCTCGCCGGGACCTGCGCCATCGAATCCATGGGTCTTCCGTCCTTCGGGTTCGGCGGCGGCCGCGAGGACGTCTGGGAGCCGGAGGAGGACATCTACTGGGGATCCGAAGATGAGTGGCTTGGCGACGAGCGCTACTCGGGTGACCGGGAGCTCGAGAATCCCCTGGCTGCCGTACAGATGGGCCTGATCTACGTCAACCCGGAGGGGCCGAACGGCAACCCTGATCCGGTAGCTTCGGGCCTCGACGTTCGAGAGACCTTCGCGCGTATGGGTATGAATGATGAAGAAACGGTCGCGCTGGTAGCCGGGGGGCACACCTTCGGCAAGAGTCACGGCGCGGGGGATCCTTCCCACGTCGGTCCGGAGCCCGAAGCCGCTCCGATCGAGGAGCAGGGCCTCGGCTGGAAGAGCAGCTTCCGAAGCGGAAAGGGCCCCGATACGATCAGCAGCGGCATCGAGGGCGCCTGGAAGCCGAACCCCATAAAGTGGGACACGGGCTACTTGAAGGTGCTGTTCAAGTACGAATGGGAGCTGGTCAAGAGCGCGGCGGGCGCACACCAGTGGCTGGCCAAGGACGTGGACGAAGAGGACATGGTAGTCGATGCGCACGATCCATCGAAGAAGCGCCGACCGATGATGACCACGGCGGACCTCTCCCTGCGCTACGACCCCATCTATGAACCCATCGCACGTCGTTACCTGGAAAACCCCGATGAATTCGCAGACGCCTTCGCCCGTGCATGGTTCAAGCTGACTCACCGTGATATGGGTCCGCGCTCTCGTTATCTCGGTCCCGAGGTTCCCGATGAGGAACTGATCTGGCAGGACCCGGTCCCCGCGGTCGATCATGAGTTGGTCGATGAACAGGATATCGAGGATCTCAAGGCCAGGATCACCGCTTCGGACCTTTCCGTCTCCCAGCTCGTCACCACGGCCTGGGCATCGGCGTCCACTTTCCGCGGCTCGGATAAGCGTGGCGGGGCCAACGGAGCGCGTATCCGGCTTGCACCGCAGAAGGACTGGGAGGTAAACCAGCCCGCCAAACTGCAAGGTGTGCTGCAGGTCCTCGAGGCGATTCAGAAGGAGTTCAACGATGCACAGTCGGGCAATAAGAGGGTTTCCCTGGCCGACCTGATCGTCCTGGGTGGCTGTGCGGGTGTAGAACAGGCAGCAAAGAACGCCGGTCACGAGATGTGCGTTCCCTTTACGCCGGGACGAACGGATGCAACCCAGGAGCAGACCGATGTTGATGCATTCTCGGTGCTCGAACCTGTTGCGGATGGATTCCGCAACTACCAGAAAGCCAAGTTCTCTGTCTCGGCTGAGGAGCTCCTGGTTGACCGCGCCCAGCTCCTGACACTGACCGCTCCCGAAATGACGGTTCTGCTCGGCGGCATGCGCGTACTGGACACCAACTGGGGAGATTCCAAGCATGGTGTGTTCACCGAGAGACCGCAGGCGCTCACCAATGACTTTTTTGTCAATCTCCTCGACATGAGCACTGCGTGGAAAGCGACACCCGAAGATGAAGACGTGTTCGAGGGCCGTGACCGGGAGACGGGTGAACTCAAGTGGACCGCCACCCGCGTGGATCTCATCCTCGGTTCAAACTCTCAACTCCGGGCCGTCGCGGAAGTCTACGCCTGCGAGGATTCCCAGGAGAAGTTCCTGGATGACTTCGTGACCGCGTGGAACAAGGTGATGAGCGCAGATCGTTTTGACCTGCCCTGAGTTGCAGGATGAAGCGATTTGCCTGCCTTTGCGCGACAGGGGCGTCACCGAAGCTCTCGAGATCTCAACAGACGACGCGCAGGGTGCGGGTGTATCGCGGGGGCGGCCGCAGAGCCGCCCCTCAATCCGGTCGGACCGGGAGGCCAATTGCAGGAGGACTATCACTGTCAACCTGCAGGAGGGCTATGAGCAGAACATCGGGTATCTGCTCGACATGAGTTGCGGGAGGATGGACCCCGTGTTGGATGCAGCAGCAGATCTCGCGCCCAGATTGTCAGTATGGAGAGTTCATGAATATGGTGGATAGCGGCCACTTTGGAGAGCGGTCATGAAGGCGCAGAGCGTTTCTTTCGTGGGTTTGCTGGTAGCTGGGTTGGTTGCCGGCGGCTGGGCCCTGTACCTGGTCGGGCGACTTCTTCCCGTTCCGGGAGGCAAGTTCCTGGTCATGGCTCCCTACCTCGCCCTGATCATGTTTGTGGCGATCGACCGGCTGCAAATGCGATGGACTATGTCGCTACTGAGTGCAATTTTCGCCGCAGTGCTAAGTGTCTTCACTCCTATCATGAGTGTCGCGATCCTGGCAGCAGGTCTTCTTTCAGACATGACCGGGCACTTAATACCGGGCAAGGTCCACCGCATCTTTCGAACGTGCCTCGTGGCAGCTTTGTACCCGATGTGGAGCTTCTTATTGTCTCTCCTTGCCTCCAACTACCTGACTGGAAACGTCCTATTTGGCAGGGTCGGTACGGGCCCCTTGCTTGTGGGTGTAGGCCTTTCGTATCTGCTAGGGTTGGCAGGTACCGTAGTTGGTTTGAGACTGAAATCGCGAATGGACCACTGAACTCACGGGCTGGCCCGGGAGTTCTCGGGGTCGCACGGGTGAGTTGGAGTACACGTAGATCGTGCAGAAATCTAAAGGGCTGCAGCTGCTACTGCCCGAGGAAAGATCGATTGCGGAGGCAATATC
>PWUC01000160.1 GCA_003562655.1 Clostridia bacterium | reverse complement strand
ATATGCCGCAGTAAAGCCCGCACACAGCCGCCAGGTACCGAATTTCCACGTGTACCGCCTCCTATCTTCTGGATATGGGCATTAATCCACCTTTAGCGTAGCCAGAAGAGCCGGGAGAAGACAAGGCCCTGGGATCTTCGCGAGGACCCCTGGAGGGATGATCACACGCTTTCCTCCGGGAAGACGGAGGACTGCAGGGCGGTCGGAGTGTGCGCGCAGGAGATGATTGACCAGAGATTGCCCAGAGTGCTAGAATTTCTCCAAGACCACTAGAGTTTGCCCCACATAGCAACATGCTCACTAAGGGGGTGCTTTCTTGCGCCATCTCGAGTCTCACATCCGGTGTGTCCTGGCTTTTCTGCTGCTTTTGAGCCTGAGCTTTTATCTGACCCAACCCGCTGCCAGGGCCTCCGGGCTGGAGGGGCTCGAGGAGTCCGAGCGGGAGATGCTTTCCGAGCTGTTTGACCTCATGCTCATGGTGGAGGGCGCCAGCGAGCGTATGGATGAACTGGACGGGGAGATTGCGGGCCTGGAGGCTGACATCGTGCGCCTGCAGGATACCATCCTCGAAGGCAAAGACAGGTACCTGGAGGCTCGCTCCCGGACCGTCACCTCCCTGCGCTGGATCAACCGCCTGGGCCCCGCCTCCTACCTGGAGGTTCTTTTTGGGGCCTCTTCTCTGAGGGACCTGCTCAGAAAAACCGAGTTGATCACCGCCGCCGCCCGGGGTGCCGTCACCGCCCTCGCCGATATCCAGAGGGAGAAGCAGTCCCTGGATGAGCTGGAGACAGAGATTGAAATCCTCACCGAGCAGCTGGAGATTCTCCTGGCAGAGAGGGAACCTTTGGCCATGGCCGAAGCCGAACTGGAGCAGCAGAAGACGCGACTGGCCGGAGCTTTCGGAAATCGGTGGGATCCCATCTACGACGAGCTGTCCTCTCTGAGATCCCTCTGGGAAAGCGATGTCGTGCCCTACCTGGAGGAGCTCCGCCGCAGACTATCCAGGCTGGCCGATGAGGGAGTACCACCCGAGGACATCACCATCATCCCTTCCCTTTTCAGCTTCAAGGCCATCATACCGGCGTCGAGTCTCAATCTTCTGATGGAAGGGGAACCGAGCTTGAGGGGGGCAGCCTTCCGTTTCGCCCCGGGTGAGGCGCATCTGGAGATCGCTGAGCTTCAGATCGGTATCAGGGGCACCCTTTCGATTGATGATCGGGGACTGGTGGTCTACCATGTGTCCGGCCTTGAGCTGGCCGGCCTCGCCATCCGCTACAGCACGGCTCTCGGCCTGCTGGACGATCTATCCCTTGATCTGGGTCCCTCGCTTCAGGGGATGACGCCGAGGAGTCTGACCGTCGGGGAGGGCGTTCTGGAACTGGTGATTGTGTTGTTTCAATGAGGGGTAGGAGCAGGAAAAGGAGGGTACCGGAATGATCGAGGCATCGGGTCTGGGGAAGGTCTATTCAAACGGCACTGTCGCCCTGAGGGATCTGGATCTGCGGATTGCCGATGCAGAGATGCTTTACATCCGGGGACCGAGCGGTGCGGGCAAGACGACGCTGTTCAAACTGATGATGGGCATGGAGCATCCATCCTCCGGCACCCTTCGCGTCGATGACTGTTTGATTGGCAATTCCGGCTCCCGATCGCTGCGCAACCTGCGCAGGAAAATGGGTGTGGTCTTTCAGGACTTTCGTCTCATAAATGGCCGGACAGCCCAGGAGAACGTGGAGCTCGGCATGCGCGTGCTGGGTGTACAGGGCGCCGAGGTTCGCCGCCTCGCTGCCGAGTACCTGTGCAGGCTGGGACTCGAAGACCGGGCCCGATCCCGGGTGGAGGCACTGTCCTGGGGAGAGCAGCAGCGACTGGTCGTGGCCAGGGCCCTGGCTCGACAGCCCCGGATTGTCCTCGCCGATGAACCGACCGGAAACCTCGACGAAGAGCTGTCGTCCCGCGTCATGAACCTTCTACGTGAGGCCCAGGAGAGGGGCGCGACGGTACTCGTGGCGACCCATTCACCAGAGATACTGCGGCAGGCCCCTCACAGGGTGATAACCCTCAGCCGCGGCCGTCTCATTGACGACACGCACGCGGATTCGCGAAGGGGGAGTCGCAGGTGAAGATGCCGGATATTGCCTTCTTTGTCAGGGAGGCCTTCAAGGGTCTCCGGCTCCATCTCGCCGCGAACATCATCTCCGCTTTATGCATTGCCCTGGCCTTCATCAGCCTGAGCTTCCTGGTGGGAGCATGGTGGAACCTGGAACACATCCTGGAGGTGGCCAGGTCTGAGGCGGAGATCGTGCTGTATCTGGAGGAGGAGACCTCGCTCGAGGAAGCGGAGGTCATGTCCGGTCATCTTCAGTCGCAGGCCGGTGTATTGAGCACCAGGGTCGTCACTGCCGAGGAGTCGATGGACCGGATTCAGACCCTTCTCGGTCCGGGCCTGGAGATCATGGAGGTCCTTGAGGGATATAACCCCTTCTCGCCCTCCATTGAGGTGGGGGTGGATCCTGAGGCCGCCCCCGCAGTGGTAGCCGCCGCCCGGGCGCTGCCGGGAGTGGAGGCTGTTCGCGACAACGAGGAAATCCTGGTGCCCCTGGCGAACCTCACGAGCACAGTGCGTTGGATGGGGACCGTGGCGAGCCTGACTGTGGCCCTCATCAGCCTCGCACTGGTGTCGCACATCGTGCGGCTGGGCATTTCCGCCAGACGGGAGGAGATGCAGACCCTGCGACTCATGGGGGCATCCGAGGGGTTCGTCTCCGTACCATTCATACTGGAGGGGGCAATCCTGGGGGGGCTGGGAGCGGTGACCTCCCTTCTGACCATTACCATTGCGGGACCCGGGATTTACCGGCTCCTACATACATCGCTTCCCTTCATGCCACTGGTGGCGTGGGAGAACCTTTTCACAGCCCTGGTCTATATCGTCCTCGTCCTGGGCCTCGCAGCCGGAACTTTGGGCGGGTTGATATCCCTGCGCTCCTAGT
>PWUC01000242.1 GCA_003562655.1 Clostridia bacterium | reverse complement strand
CGTGACCATCGAGCTGTTCAGAAGGGACGACTAGTATCCAAACATCGCACCTGTGACGGTTGTGGCACTGCCGTCCGTCGCACAGTATGTGATATCATCTGTACAAGCTGCCGGAGGATTATGCTGGTTGGCTGCCCTCGTGTCAGCCTGAAGAGGAGAACGAAGTCCGGTATTTGACAGGAGTCGCGTGTTGAGGGCAGAGAAGGGGTTGTGCTGGATTCTGGCAGCCGTCCTGGCATTTGCCCCGTTGTCAGCGGCACCCCGGGTTCTGGACAGTCACCCGGGCCAGGGAGACGAACTGTATTTCTCCATACTTCATACCAACGACCTGCATTCGGCCCTGATACCCCACTCGCCGGCTGTGGACTTCCACCCCGGACACGACAACCCTGCTATAGGAGGCTTTGCACGCCTTGCCACCGCCGTGGAGGAGATCCGTGAGAACAAGAAAGCAGAGGGCGAACCCGTCCTCCTGCTGGATGCGGGCGATTTTCTGGGCGGGTCTGCTTTCGCCTGGTTGGCACTACAGGGCCACTCTCCCGAACTCACCATAATGCAGAGCATGGGATACGACGCCGTCGTCATCGGCAACCACGAGTACGATTACGGCCCGGATGTACTGGCGCAGTATCTGCTGAGGGCGGGGTATCCCGAGGCCCACCGGATGACGCCGGTGCTGGCCTCCAACACAGAGGCACCGGAGAACCATCCGCTGGCTGCCCGGGACCTCGTACAGAAGACACGGATGTTCGAGCTGGCCAACGGCCTGAAGGTGGGGATCTTCGGCCTCATGGGTGAGAGTGCCACCCTGCTGATCGCAGAGTCCGGGGATGTGCAGTTCATCGACCCCCATGAGGCGGCTCGCCAGGCAATAGCCGAACTGCGGGAAGAGGGGGCGGATATCATCGTAGGCATAACTCACTCCGATCTTGACGAAGACCGTCAACTCGCAAGAGATGTTGAGGGCATCGACGTGATAGTGGGCGGGCACTGCCATACCGCCCTGCACAGGCCGGTCCATGAGGGGAGCACCGTCATCGTCAAGGCCGGTCAACTAGGAGAGTACCTGGGGCGATTGGAACTGGCGTACAACCCCAACACCGGCGACGTGCGGGTTCGCAACGAGAAGAACAACCGTCCCTTCCTGATCCCCATCGACAACAGCCTCGCCCCTCACCCGGGAATCGACGCCATGATCTCGGAGTACAGGCGCATTCTGGACGGGCATGTCGGCGAGTTAACCGGAGGCGCCTTCGAAGACATGATGGGCACGGTAGCCGTGTCCGACTTCGTCCTGTCCAACGATCCGCCCCTGAGCGAGACTCCGCTCGGAAACTTCATCACCGACGCCATGCGCCTGGTGGCACAGGAGGTCACGGGCAAGAGGGTTGACATCGCGAGCCAGGCCGGCGGCAACATCCGCAAGAGCGTTTTTCCCGGCACCATGCAACACTCCGCAGGCAACATCTCCTTCTACGAGATCGTCGAAGCTACGAGTACGGGATACGGATTGGATGGCTATGGAGGTTGCCCCGTTGTTTCGCTGTATGTTACCGGTGAGGAACTACGGCGCCTGCTCGAGATGACCGTACTGCTGCAAGAGTTCGCCGGAGATTCCTTCTTTCTGCATTTCTCCGGCCTGCGCTACAGCTACGATCCCTCAAACGCGATACTCCTGACCGTGCCCATACTCGATCTGCCTGTTCCCACTACACGTGCAGTTACCGGGGCCGAGCTTTACACCGGGGAAGGGATCCAGACTGCAGGCGACGGAGACTACGTCCCGTTGAGGCGGGGAGACACGAAGATGTACCACGTGGTCACCGATGCCTATCTCCTCTACTTCCTTCCCATGGTGACGGACCTGCTTCCCCGGCTGGAGGTCATCCCCAAGAACGTCGAGGGAGAGCCGGTGCCGCTGGACAGAATCGAAGAACTGATAGTCTACCATGCCGATGGGAGAGAACTGAAAGTATGGGAGGCAGTGATCAGTTACGCGGCGGCGCAGCCGGCGGGGCCGGACGGCCTGCCCCGCATACCCGACTATTATGCAGACACCGCCGGCCGCATCATCCAGACCCGGTCCTTCCCATTTATCGGGTGGATTGTCCTGCTGCTGACGGCCGCTGTCACGGCGACGGTGCTATTCTTGAGGCGCAGAAGACTCCGACACAAGAGCCGCGCGGACGCAGGCGGACTGCCCGGTAGCATGGTAGAATAGTCCGCATCGTGGCGGACAAGACACAGGCCAGGATCTTGGCTCGCGTTCAGCCAAACGCCAGACGGAGCCAGGTCGTGGGTCTCGCAGACGGAGTCTTGCAGGTGAGAGTCGCCGCACCTCCGGTCAAGGGCAGGGCCAATCTAGAGCTGATCGCCCTGCTGAGTGATGTACTGGGAGTCGGCAGGAGCGACCTCACTATCGAGAAGGGTGTCACCGACAGAAACAAGACGATAGCTATCAACGGACTCGGACAGGACCAGGTCGCGAGGCTGCTCGAAAGACATCTGACTATACGCTAGGCCACGTCTGCCGGATGCAGCTTCGCCCTCGTAGGCGACCCGTCAGGACGTGCGCCTCAGTTCAAACACCACCGGGTTATCCGAGTCGGGGCAGGCAACGACGGCCTTGTTCTTGTCCTGCTCCCAGGGAAACGAACCCCCGAACTGCAGGACCTGGGCAAAGGGAAAGAGAGAGTAGAAGGCCCACGAACACAGTTTGGGCGGAGTCGCCTGTCCGATGACAAACTCCTGCCCGACCCTGTGCCCGGCCGTGCACGTCCCCTTCTGGGATATCACCCTGGCTATCACGTCGGACATGTCCACCTCCTGTCGCGCCGCCGGCACAGGTCCGCCGCTATGCGCCTTATCCATCACCAACCCGCAGCGGCAAGCCTGCATAGTATATTCTCTGCGGGCCGGCTCATCAAGAGCCCCGATGGGATCGGGACATGGAGCTCTCCTTCATGAACCCACTAACCCACTTCTCAAGAGGGGATTACTCGATG
>PWUC01000167.1 GCA_003562655.1 Clostridia bacterium | reverse complement strand
TACTTCGAGGCGCCCCAACCCACCGAACCCGCCTTCGTGGATCCCAATCGCGGGCACCACTAGTTGGCAGCCCAAAGGCCCGGAGAGCGAAACGTGCCTCTCCAGGGCTTCCCCCAGCACCCCTCGTCTGCAGAGGGTGCGCCCGGTCTGCACATGCCGTCGTGGCTCATGTTCCACACATAGCTTGCTCTACTGGTGACAGCTCATCGCACAACTGCTCGGTCGCGAAACCACCTCTCGGGTTCAACCGTCACGACTTCCTCTCCAGTATGTGAAGAGTTGCCCATGCAACCAGAATCAAGATGCCGACCGCCAGAATGGGCCATGGCATAGCCCTGATCACGTCGATGACGATCCGCAGGGCAACATCGATCTGCCCGATTGCGTTCCCGTTGATCTCCTCGATCTGGGCCAGTTCCATTTCAACCCTCACTTCTCTCAGAAAGAGACTCATATGATCAGATGAACAACCGACACCGGGCATGGGGGGCTACCCTGGACTAGGCTCAGCCTGTGCCGCACCGTTGTCTCCTGCGACATGTGTTGAGGACCCGGACAGAATCCGCACCACACCCTGTGTGCCGTCTACCTGCACTACCTCTCCATCTGCCAGAATCGACGTTACATCCACAATCCCCGCCACGCAGGGTTTCCCGTACTCTCTTGCTACCAGCGCACCGTGCTGAAGCACCCCACCCAGTTCGAGTACCACGCCCCCGGCATTGATGAAGAGGGGAGTCCACCCCGGATCAGTCGCCCGGGCAACCAGGATCTCGCCGGGAAGGAGTGGTTTCTCGTGAGGTGACTCCAGAACCTTGACTCTGCCGCACGCGGTGCCCGCGGAAATCGGAGTACCAGCGAGCTCACCCTCCCGGGCTGGCCGGGACGGAGGTTTCAAGATCCTGCCACGGGAGTCGATGATCGTGGGGAAACGACGCACGTGTTTGAGTCTCTTCAGGAACCGCGTATTCTCCTCCGCCCGCTCCCTCAGATCAGACGAATCATTGTCGGCCTCAAGGTTGTCAAAGGTCAGATCAAAGACCTGCTCCGGTGTGTCGATACGACCCTGACGGCACATCTCGTGGCCCAATTCCAGAGCCTTCCGCCTGAACATTGCCGTGGCCATGACCAGGTAGTGCTTGTGGATCTCCCGGTACCCGCCGAACTCCACGAGAACCCGGTAACGGTGCGCGAAGGCACGAGCATGCCATGCTCCCCTGCTCTGCTGCACCCGGTAAGCCTTCCCGTACGCCCTCTCGCGCTCGGATTGACGCTGTTCAATGACCTGTAGGGGGCTGACCTGTTCATCCGATTCGACAACCATCGCCCGCAGCTTCCGGTAGAACTCAGCCGGTTTCTCGTACGGCCGGGGCGTCGCAGCATCCACCTCTAGTGGGCATCGGAAGCCATAGTCCCTCATGAACTGCTCCCACGCCTTCAGAAACCCCTCCCTGAATGCGCCGTCCGTCAGCCTCGCCTCGAACTCCTCCGCCGACTTCACATCGCGTATCTCGGGATATTGGGCCAGCCGATACATGGCCAGGCCCATCTCGATCGTGATATTCTCCGGCAGAGATCCCTCAAGATAGGGCAGGCGCTCCTGGATGTCGGGATAATTCCTGAACGACCTCCTGATGAGAGCCTGGGCCAGCTCCGCGGCATAGGTCATGGGTAATGTCCATTCTCGCAGAAAGGCCCCCAGTGGATGCAGCACCCGGTCGGCAAAATCGCCCGGGCTCAGGTCCCCGGACTGTAGCTCCCGGAGTTGTCTCTCGAATCGGCCCCTCTCCTCGAAATAGCGTTTCTTGTAGTCCCGGGGTTTTCGATAGGCCCAGAACGCTCTCCAGAAGGAAGAAAGGAGACCAAAAGCCATGCCGAAGTATGCTCTGCGCAGCTTGGGATCCAGCTTGGCGGGCAGATACTCGTCCTCATCAATGCTCTCAATGATCTCTCCCGCCAGGGAATCGGCGGCACCCTGCAATGCGGCAACTCGCTGTCTGCCCATGACCCGAATCATGTTTGACAGCTGCAGCCACATCCGGCCACCCAGCATGATGTAGAAGCCGCTCTGGGCGCGTTCAGGATTGCTCCCGCGCGTCGCACCGGGAAGGTAGCTCTTCTGCGCCTCCTCCATGAACTCGAGGCCCAGGACGGACAACGGCTCATTCATCCCCTGTGTACACGTGCAGGCGTCAAGGTAGAGACGCTTCTGCTCCGAGGGAGAGGTGATCATCACCTCAGGCAGCGGAACATGTGTCGTCACTGGCCTGGCCTGCAGAAGCCAGAACTCATCATCCTCGAAGGTCCATTCGATGTGGACCGGCTTTCCGTACAGTGTCTCGATGTCCCTGACAGTCCGTGCAACGATCATCACCTGTTCATCTGAAAGGGACAGCTCCTGACTGGGGCCCAGGACTTCCCGATAGGTTCCTCCATCGGGTCGCACCCAGATCGACACACCCTTGTCACCGCAAGTCCTCTGGAGGATCTCGAGTGACGGCTTGTAAACCACAAACGAATCGGGGATCACCAGCCCAGAGACGACCGACTCGCCCAGTCCCAGGTTAGAGTTGATGACCACCTCATCGAAGCAGTTGTCCACAGGGTTCAGTGAGAAGGCAACCCCGCTGACGCTGGAGGCTATCTGGCGGTGCACGATCACAGCAATGCGCGGATCGTCCACGGCAAACCCGTGCTCTTTCTTGTACAGGATCACGCGATCATCAAAGCAGGATGCAAAGGAATCTCTGATTGCACCCACAAGCGTGTCGTCTACTACACCCAGGGTTGTCACGTAACCGCCCGCAAACGAGACCCCTTCCAGGTCCTCCTGGGGAGACGAGGAACGAACCGCCAGCAGCAGTGGCTCGCCCTGCATCTTCAGGTCCTCAACGGCACCGGTGAGAGCGGCACTTTGCAGTGCGTCGAGCTCAAAAGAGCTGCAGAGCGCCTTGGCCTTATCGCACATCTGCCTGAGGGTGCCTGGCTCATCAGACAACCCGACTGC
>PWUC01000231.1 GCA_003562655.1 Clostridia bacterium | reverse complement strand
GTCACGTTGATGTGCCCAGGCTCCTTGAAGGTGGCGTGGACTGCCAGGTATTTTCCCACTTCGTGGAGCCCATCTACAACCCCATCGCTCCGGGGAGGATGCTCCAGGTCATGGGGTTCAGCCTGGAAGAAATCGATGCCTCCGAACACCTCGAGCTGGTCACCAGTGCCGACGAGATCCGTCGCAACCACAAGGAGAAGATCTCGGTGCTGATCGGCTTCGAGGGGGGAGAGGCCCTGGGGGGAGACCTGCGACGGCTGCGGGTATTTCACCGCCTGGGATTGCGGCGTCTCACCCTTTGCTGGAACAACCGAAATGACCTGGCCGATGGTGTCTCATGGCAGCGATCGGGGAGTGGACTGACGGAATTCGGGGCCGATGTGGTGCGGGAGTCCGAGGCTCTGGGCATCCTGGTGGATGTATCCCACATGACTGATCGGGGTTTCTGGGACACCCTGGAGGTGGCAGAGGGTCCGGTGATTGCCTCACATTCGAACTGCCGTGCCCTTTGTGGGTCCATGCGCAATCTCACCGACGAGATGATCCTCGCCCTGGCGAAAAAGGGTGGGGTGATCGGTGTCAACTACGTGCCCTTTTTCCTCGTTGACCTGGATCTTGACCGGCTTCGTCGGGGCGATGAGGAGGAGACGTCCAGGGCAGAGTCAGTGACTGTAGAGACGGTCCTCGACCACATCGATCACATGGTAGAGCTCACGGGCAGTACGGACCATGTGGGCCTGGGCTCCGATTTTGACGGTGTCCCCACCAGCGTCAGGGGCCTGGAGGATACCAGCAAGGTACCCAATCTCACCAGGGGGCTGGTGGCCCGGGGGTACAGTGACGATGACATAGCCAGAATCCTGGGGCGAAACTTTCTCAGGGTGATAGAGCAGGTATGCGGCTGAGGCTCTCCCGGGGGTGAGACTTCGCCCGTGCGACCCCCGTATAGTCCTCGGCTTTCACTGGTGATCTGGATGTTGCCTCGTACTACTGTGACCCTGCGCCTGCAGGCAGAACTGACTTCGTGCAGCGGCACCTCAATCTGCCCTGGGTGATTGAGAAATCAAACGTGTTCCAGGGTGCTGAGCAACGGCGTCAGTCTGTGCAGAGTGAGCGCATGGACCACTTCGACCGTTTTCAAGGACATATTGCTGAGGATCCTCTCTGCATCGGGCAGGTGTTGTCGGGGTGAACGCAGGCCGTCAAACATGCTAGTATGGTCGTGGAGATGCTGCAATTCAGGGCATCTTCCAGAGCATTCCTGTGAATCTCAGACTGATAATCGACGATACTTAAAGGGTACGAGCCCTGATCCCTGCGCATGATCCGCATCAGGGTAAAAGCCGAAGTCACAGAAAGGATCTGGCATGCCAAATCCCACCTCGCATCTGCCCAAACCAGCGAAGTGGCCCGCAATTCTGGCTCTCGCGGGATATGCACTCTACTTGACGTACAGCGTCACCTCCGGGCGCGTTCTCAGTCCCGGCACCGTGGGTGCATGGGGTCTGGTGCTGATCCTGGGTGGGATCGCTGTGGGGCGGAAGCCCGGCGCCTTTCTCGGCACCGCGTACAGTTTTCTTCTGATGCTGTACCTGTTCTGGATGGTGCCTGAACAGTTCAACCTCCCCTCCTTTCTGGCGGGCATGGTGAGTTACCTGGCCATTGGCATCGGTGGCGGGTGGGTTATGGAGGTACTGCTGGCCCAGCGGGACCAGATAAGCATCATGCAGCGAAGGGCCGAGGAGGATGCCCTCTACTTCAGGACTGCCCTGAGCAGCATTGCCGATGGGGTGATAGCAACAGATGGCGAGGGCAATCTAACCTTCATGAACGCCGCTGCTTCAGCGCTCACCGGGTGGCCGATGGAGGAGGCCCTGGGCAGGCCGGTGTCCGAGGTCCTTGACGCCGTCAATGAGGTCAGCGGTCAGACGGTCATTGATGTGGTCAGACGGGTCCTGGAGGAAAGGCCGGTCAGCCTGTCGGAGGAGGACATGACCCTCATCTCCCAGGATGGGCGTTCCATAACCCTTGAGGCGGAAGCCGCTCCGATCCTGGACCGGGATCTCGGGACCGGCGGGATCATCATGACCTTCCGTGATGTAACGGAGAGAAGGCGGGCAGATGATGCCCTCAGACGGAGTGAATCCCTGAACAGATCCATGTTGGAGGCGATGCCGGATATAGTCATCCGCGTCAGTCGGGACGGCATATACCGCGATGTCATTACGCGGGACGACAGCAAGCTATACCTGCCTGCTGAACAGCTGGTTGGCAGACGGATCACCGATCTTCTGCCGGCGGAACCCGCCAAACGGAATCTTGAGGCCATCGACAGGGCCCTCGAGACCGGTGTGATGCAGGTGGCCGAATACCCGCTGTCTGTCATGGAGGGCGACCGGCATTTTGAGGCCCGAGTCGTTCCCAGTGGGGAGGATGAGGCGATTGCAGTGATTCGGGATATCACCGACAGCAGGAACACACAGGTTGCCCTGAGCGAATCGGAGAGGCAGTTCCGTCTTTTGGCCGAGAATTCACCCGACCTGATATACCGGATCGTGTTGAAACCCAGGCCGAGATTTGACTACGTCAGTCCCTCATCTCAGGAGTTTGTGGGATACACTCCCCAGCAGCACTACGAGGATCCCGAACTGGGGTTGAATCTGGTGCATCCCGATGACCTCGATGAGTTCACATCCGTGATCGACCCAGCCCACGATTTTGATGAGGCCTTGATCATCCGCCTGGTGCGGCGAGATGGGAGCGTGATCTGGACCGAACATCAGGTCACACCCATCTACGATGAGGTGGGTGACCTCCAGGCCCTGGAGGGTTTTGCCAGAGACGTGACCGAAAGGAAGCAGATGGAGGATGAACTCCGTCATCTCAGCATGCATGATCAGCTGACAGGGCTTCACAACCGGAGGTATTTCGAAGCGGAAATGCAGCGGCTGAATGTTGCCCGCCAGCTGCCCCTCAGCCTGGTGGTATGTGACGTCAATGGCCTCAAACAGG
>PWUC01000146.1 GCA_003562655.1 Clostridia bacterium | reverse complement strand
GGTGTCTGTGTGACCTTCATTGATGAGCTGGCTTCGGTCAATGAGAAGATCGTGAGCATGGTCGCCCCGGCGGACCCTGATGACCCCGAAGTGAGAACCTACAAGATCCGGCGAAAACCTCCCGAGGGTCTGGCACACGCCGCATCCATCGCCGAGAAATACCGGCTCACGTACGAACACCTCAAGGAACGGATAAAATGAAAAAAGCCTTTCTACTCCATCCGAAGCACAGCTACAATGCCGACCGGGATCTTCTGTCCAACGACCGGATTCTCATACAGGATTTGGAGTTGGATACGGTGTTGCAAGCCATGTCCCGCGGAGATCGCCTCGTGCGGGATGTCTGCCGGAGTGTGCTGCTGAAGACGCTCAAGGACCCGGACACCATCCGGTATCGTCAGGATGTCCTGCGGGATTGCCTCCGGAATCCCAAAGCGGTACGGGACCTGTATGACCTTTCACAGGAGGCTGTCCAGACGGCCCGGAGACATCCGCTGGCGTTCCTTTCGCTCACGACTCCCTCCTCGGTCCTGTCCTCCTCCCTGGATCTTTTGAGCACCCTGTTGGATGTTCTAATGAGGGTCCGGAGCATCGCTCGGGAGTACGCCGGGCGCTTTCGCTCGAGGGGTTTTGGCGACTTCTTCTCGGTGTTCGCGGAGGAGATCGATGCGGAGTGCCTCGAAACCCTCGAGGGACACCTGGGCGAACTGCAGGACGATGCGGGACTGATGATCAGTGTCGGGCTGGGCCCGGGAAACGTCTCTGTGGATCACACCCTGCGCAGGCAAACCCGCCGGAGGCGAAGTCGTTTCCTGCACATGATCTGCGGCTGGGTGCAGCGGCTCCTCGGGAGGCGGTCCTCCGCCTTCCGACTGCGCGTGGACCCCCACGACCCGAGCAGCAACAGGACCCTGGAGAATCTCAAACACAGGGCCATTGGGCCCATGACCAACACCCTGGCAAGGTCCGCCGAGCGCCTACTCGATGTTATGCGCTCCCTCCGAACGGAACTGGCCTTCTGCATCGGTTGCCTGAACCTGGCAGAACAGCTGGCCCAGATTCCAAAACCCATCATTTTTCCCCTGCTCGCTGCACCGGGTGAGCGCACGCACTCTTTCATGGGCCTTTACGATGTATGTCTGGCCCTAACTATCGAGGATGAGACGGTCAGTAATGACGTTGATATGGACGGAAAAGACCTGGTGGTCATTACGGGCGCCAACCAGGGCGGTAAGACGACCTTCCTGAGGAGCATCGGCGTGGCCCAGCTCATGATGCAGTGCGGCATGTTCGTGCCCGCGGAATCCTACTGCGCCGATATTTGCTCGGGAATCTTCACCCACTACCGGCGGGAGGAGGATGCCTCCATGGAGAGGGGCAAGCTGGATGAGGAACTGCTCAGGATGAACAACATAGTGGATGCCCTGCGGCCAAACGCCATGGTGTTGTTCAATGAGTCCTTCGCCGCCACCAACGAGCGGGAGGGTTCGGGGATCGCGAAGCAGGTAGTGTCCGGGCTCCTGGACAAACGCATCAAGGTCTTCTTCGTGACGCACCTGTATGAGTTTGCCTGCGGTTTCAGGCACAGGGACGGTCGCGATGCCATGTTTCTGCGCGCAGAACGAAAGGAAGATGGCCAGCGCACCTTCAGGATGGTTGAGGGACCACCGCTTCAGACCAGCTTTGGCATGGACCTCTATGATCAGATCTTCGACCCAATATGCTGATGCTCCCATGGCATCGCCCCTGGATCCGGGGGAGGAATTCGCGCGCACACGAATGCAGGCTCGTTTGCTTCCCCACCCCCTGGGCGCCACCTGCAGAGAGTGTTCACATGCTGTCAGTCATTGTCCATCGGGCGCATGTGCGGAAATCGGCTCCAGTCGACGGGGGTTCACCATCTCAGCCGTCCGGCACGAAGGCGGGATGCCTCACCCGCAGAAGCCCGGCTGCGACGTACACCGGGCGGGTGTGAATTGAGCGCACAAGGAGTGACATACAGCTGTCATGCTCCGTCGTTACAATCGTGCTATGTAGCCTTCTGCAGTGGCAGCATTTGCGTATGACCACATGACTGCAGGTGCCTAACGGCCTTTCCAATCAGCATTAGGTTTGGCTCAGGACATGGTCTGTGATTGCCTGTCAGAAGACCCTCGGCAGGCCTAAGGATTGTCGAACAAGCCGGTAGCAATGTTGCGAAACGACCCGCAAGCGCGCCGGGGTCTGCTGGCAATGGCCCGCATCATTCATCCTACCCCAATACTACCCCTGGGACTGTGGCTTAACCACCCCCCTGGGATGGCGGTTTCGTCCGTCAATAATGGTAGAGTTGTAATATACCCCACACACTCTCGAAAGCGGGTGGTCAGAAGTGCTACAGCCAGAACGAACCCGCATTGGTTCATCGCGGTTCGCCCCTTGGAGTACGCATAAGCTTTCCTGCACGTTTTTCATCACCCTGTTGTGTGTAGTCCTGGTATTGGGGCTGACCGGGTGCTGGTCAGGATCAGAGCCTGCAGACGGGGAGTCCGTGGACATACCCGACGAACCGGTGGACACACCAGAGGAACCAGGGGAGGCCACCGAAGACGGATACCACGAGCCTCCAGAGCGTCCGGTCCTCGAGCATATCGGCGCCGCTATACACACGGCCCGCGTACGTGATCTCGGTCGGGCAGAGATCAGGGAGCCGGATCCCGAAGACCTGGTGTCCCTGGCAGAGGGCATCCTGGCACCAACCAACCAAATCTGGATCATCCTTGATCCCGGTACCGGGCGGGAAGATGCCCAGGCCATAGCCGATGCATGGAATGCCGCCCTGGTCGGTGAGATCGAACTGCTCGATGCCTACCAGCTGGAAACCCGGGATGATACCGTCGAGCAGCTGCACGCGCGCCTTCAGGAGGCACGGGGACTGGCTAAGGTGGCCATGGCCATGCCCAACGTGGCCATTGATATCGACCTCCGCATTGAGATCGAGCGCTGCGATCCAGCCAGCAATCCCAACTACCATGATCCATTTCACCTGTGC
>PWUC01000237.1 GCA_003562655.1 Clostridia bacterium | reverse complement strand
CCCTGCTGGGAATGAAGATCATGCCCGTCGGTACGACGGGGGCAAAGGTCTGGGCATCGTGGCCGGCACCGCTGGCCATGGCGACGGCATTAAGCCCCCCGGCGCGTCCGGCCTCGAGTATGACCTGGATCAGGTCAGAATCCAGCTCCACCCCGTCCTTTTCGTATACGGTCTGGACCTCAGAGTCAACATTCTCCTCCAGCCAGTCAAACATCCGGTCCCTCACGCGGGCCATGTTCTCCGACTGCAGTGAGCGAAGCTCTACACTGAAGCGGCACTGGCTCGGGATGATGTTCACGGCTCCAGGTTCGACGGTGACCTGGCCGATGGTGCCCACCATGTCCTCCGAACGGGCCCTGGCCCACTCGGGGAGAAGGTGAAAAACTGGAGCGGCAGCGACCAGGGCGTCGGACCGGCTGCGCATGGGTGTGGTCCCGGCGTGGTTGGCAGTGCCCAAAACCCTCACCACATATCGGTAGATCCCCACGATTCCGGTCACCGACGCCACATCGATGCCCCCGGTCTCCATTCGGTTCCCCTGCTCCACGTGCAGCTCCAGGTAGGCCCTGATCTCACCCGGGTCCCTCCGCGCATCACCGATTCTCTCCGCTTCCAGGCCCGCGCGCCGGAGATCCTCCGTCAGGGTCGGCACACCCTCGACCTTCTGCCGCTGCATCTCCTCCGTCAGGCGTTCACCCACCATCGCCCGGCTGCCGAAGGTTCCCGCGTAATGATGCCCCTCCTCATCGGTGAAGTTGATGACCTCGAGATTCCACGGCAGGGAGACGTCGTTTTCCTGCAGGACGCGCGCACATTCCAGCCCGGCCAGCACACCCAGCGCACCGTCGAACCGGCCCCCCTCGGGCACCGTGTCGAGGTGGGAGCCAATGATGAGAACGTGGGCGTCCTCATCGGCCGCCGGCAGGCGACCGATGACATTGGCGGCGGCGTCCACCCGCACGTCCATGCCGGCCTTCTTCATCCTGTCCATCAGCCACTGCCGTCCTCGCAGATCCTCCTCGGTGAGGGCCAGGCGGGTCACTCCCCGTCCCTCGACATAGCCGATCTGTCCCAGCTCCTCCAGATCGCTGTTCAGCCTGTGCTCGTTTATCTTCATAGCTGAATCATCCGTCCATATCCAGGCTCGCCGACAATCTTCCCTTCTTTCATAATGATCTCTCCTCGCAGCACCGTCATCACCGCCATTCCCCTGACCTCCCGGCCGTCGAACAGCAGCGCGCAGTCCCTGGCCCGGGTGAACATGTCATTTCTGTCAATGGTGTGAAGCAGGTCCATGTCGACGACGACCAGGTCAGCATCTGAACCCAGGGCAATCTGGCCCTTCTCGGGCCACAGACCGAACTCCCTCGCCGCCCTCTCACTGAGGAGGCGCACCACTTCCGGCAGGGAGATTCGTCCGCGGTTGACCGCATCCAGCATCAACACCAGCATGGTCTCCAGCCCAACGGCACCCGCCGGAGCGCCCCAGATGTCCTGCCACCCGGCCTCCTTCTCCTCCTTCAGGAAGGGACCGTGGTCTGAGCCGATGAAATCCACCGCGCCCCGCCTGATCGCCTGCCACAGACCTTCCTGTTCATCCCGGGTCCGTATGGGCGGGTTGATCTTGGCATAGGGACCCAGCCCCGGGGTATCCTCCCGCGTCAGAAACAGGTAGTGGGGACAGGTCTCCACCAGGACATCGACACCCGCATCCCTGTACTTCTGCAGGTGGGCGGCCACCGTCCCACCGCTTATGTGGGCCACCAGCAGCCTGACCCCGGCTGCCTCTGCCATCGGCACACTGCCGGCGATACTGACGATCTCTCCCAGTACGGGACGGGAGTCGATGTGGGCGAGGATGTCATTTCTGCCCTCCGACCGGTACCTGTCTATGTAGTACTCGACCATGGAGTTGGACTCGGCGTGGATGACCGATATCCTGTCCGTCTTCGCCACTTCCCTGAATACCTCGTACAATCCCCCATCCGTGGTAGCTGTGAGCCCCTCGAATTCGCTTTCCCTGCCGGGAGGAGCCTGGTGCAGGAAGGTCTTGAAAGCGACAACCCCGGCCTCGGCCAGTCCCGCAATCTGATCGATGTTGTCCTCCCCGGCAGCACCAAAGAAGACGTAGTCGACGTAGGCCTGATCCCGGCACTTCTCCCACCGCCGCATCAGGATTTCGGCCGAACTCACTGCGGGCACCGATATCGGATGCTCCAATATCGTGGTAACCCCGCCTGCAGCTTCCGCCATGGTCCCGCTGGCGAAGTCCTCCCGCCTCTCATGCCCCGGATACCGGATGTGGACATGGGGATCAATGACACCCGGCAGCACATGTTTTCCCGAGACATCCACCGTCTCATGGGCTGAGAGGGGGATCCCATCGGTCATGGCGACAACCTTTCCGTCCCTGACAGCAACATCTGCCCGCATCAGTCCACGGGCATCAACCACGGTTCCGCCCTGCAATAAGAGATCCGCCTTCACGATCTCAGCTCCCTTCAAAAAGCCGCCTCCGTCTAGTTCTTCGCAACCCGGC
This sequence comes from Clostridia bacterium, assembly GCA_003562655.1. The sequence continues at coordinate 499 of PWUC01000237.1, read as the reverse complement.
ACTGAGATCCTCTCTTTTCAGAGGAAGGAGGACTCAAGTGCGGTGGATGGAAACGCAGCAGAGCCTGCGCCCAGAGACCCCCGGTCCCGTGATCACACGTGCGAGTACTGGTTCATCCCACGCCCCGCAGCTGACACAGCAAGGGCTCGGCCATCGCGACCCCGCATCTGTGCACTGCACTGTCTGAGCCGGCAAGCCCCTTCTCTGGGCGAACACCTTCTCAACGAATCAACCAGACCCCTGCACCCCTGCAACAGGGGGTCATGCGCCTACTCGGCGGGCTCAAGGTCCAGAAGCTGGGCGGCATTGGTGCTGCTGACCTTGCGAATCTCATCATCGCTCAGGCCCAGGTCCATGAGACACGCAATGAACTCGCGCATGCCCTCCGTGGGGGTCGGAAGGGTATAAACACCAAAATCAGTGCTGATGATGAAATGGTCCGCTCCGAACCGCCTGATCTGCTCGGCGACTTCCGCAACGCCCCCGGAGGTGCTCCCGT
>PWUC01000234.1 GCA_003562655.1 Clostridia bacterium | reverse complement strand
TTGTACAGGCCGGTCATCTGGTCATGCATGCTCATGTACCTGAGCTTCTCCTCGACACGCTTCCGCTCCGTGACATCTCTGAGGACCGTCAGGTTTGCCGGTCTGCCCCGGTAGGTAATGGCGCTCGCGTTCACCTCAACGTGCACCTTGCGTCCGTCCTTGTGCATGAGAGCAGTGTCGTAGATGGTGGGCGCCGGCTCGCCGGCGAACCTCCGCTGATGATAGTCACCGATCCGGGCGCGCTCCCCGGCATACGCCATCTCAAGCCAGTTCGATCCCACAACCTCATCCACGCGATAGCCCAGCACCTTTTCGACGGCGGGGTTGACGTAGGTGAACACGTCATCCTGGATGATCACGATCATGTCATTGGCCCTCTCCGCCAACACCCGGTACTTGTGCTCGCTCTCCAGCAGCGCAGCCTCCATCTCCTTCTGCCCGGTGACCTCACGCACAGATCCCACGACGTGGGTCACCTGGCCGTTCCCCCCGGTGGGCGCCAGGCGGATCTGGAAGTGCCTGTTATCCGAACCGGTCGGCATCTCGAGGTCAAGGGCAACGGTCTCGCGGCAGTCGACGCACCTGATGAAGTCCCTCTGGATCAGTTCCGGGGACACAAAATCAAGGATGTCCTCGATGGGCAGCCCTCGAACGCTGCGGCCCCCCAGGCCAAGCATGTCCTCGAGAGCCGGGTTGATCCGTCTGATGAGAAACTGCCGGTCCCCGGTCACGTCCAGCAGGAAGATCCCGTCCTTGGTGCCCTCAAATATCAACTCGTACTCGGCGGCCAGAGTCCTGAACTCTTCCCGACCGCACCGCAGCTGTTCGCTGGTTCTTATCCGCCTCAGGGCCCCGGCCGCGTGCGAAACCAGGGTCTCCAGCAGGGCCGCATCGGTATCGTCGAAGGCCGCCACCTCGGACGAAACGGCCTGGAACACGCCCATGTCACCAACGGGAATGCTGATGATTGACCTGTACTCCGGCTTGACCGGACGGGCCTCGGGATCAGCCCTGAGATCATCCAGGATCTGGGTCTTTCCGGTGCGGTAGGTCTTGCCCGCAATCCCCTCATCCTTTGACATCACCTTGATGCCGTTGGCCGCCATGTGCGAGGAGGATGCCACTGGAATCAGCATGTCCCCTTCCACCATGTCCACGGCGCACAGCATCAGATCAAGGGTGTCCTCAGCCGCCTCGACGGTGGTCCAGTATACCTCATCCTCAGTCTCCGCCCTCTCCAGAAGAAAGGCCACCTGGTGCAGCTTCTCCATCTTCTCCTGGGTGAGGATGAGGTCATCCTCAGCTTCTCTGCGGGACGATATGTCGTTGATGTAAGAATAGTAGTGCAGGATGCGACCCTCCGGGTCCGATACCTGGTAGGTCAGAAACTCCACCGGGATGCGGCGACCATCCCGGCGGAGGTACTCCTTTTCGAACCGCTGCGGTCCGTCCGTCTCCCTGAGGCGGTCCATGATCTGGCGGTTCATGCTCCGCCACTCGGGAGGCGTCAGGTCCCTGTCCCAGTTCATATCTCGCAGTTCGGCAGACGAGTAACCCGTCAGATCGCAGAAGGCCCGGTTGAAGTAGAGGATTCGCCCGTCCGGTCGGACCACGCTTATCGCCTGGGACGAGTGCTCGAAGATCTGCCGGCAGAGATCCCCGGGGATCTCATCTGCGACTTCAGACTCGACGGCATGCAGCTGCGCCTTCGTCTCGCCCCCCTCTGCTGAGGATCGTGGGGGCCCGGAGGGTGAGTCGTAGGCTGCGTTGACGACGATCTGCTCCCTGTGCACAACTCGGGGATGCACCCTCAGTGCCATCCGGATCCGCTCGGGATCCTCTCCCGACCGGTCATAGCAGCAGAAGACATAGGCGCGGGAATCGGCACAGAGGTCCCTTTCGATCTGCGCCTCCAGGGCAACCAGCGGCTCCATCGCCCCAGATCCGCCCAGCATGGCCGTCGGCGACACGAACAGGCACAGGGGTGAGTCCTCTGCCTCGACCACGTCCCGCAGGCGCTGAATCGCTCCCTCGCCGACCTCCTCCCCGGGCTGGCCAGTGCACAGCTCCACGACGGCAGCGTCCACGCCACCGGCGCGAAGAGACTCACTGACGACCGCATCCACCCCGGGCCCCAGGGCAACGGCGCACCGCCTCCCGCGAAAGACCCCGCCCTCCAAAAAGGACTCCACGACCCTGAGGAGCTCCTGTTCAGAGTCGTAGATCAGCAATGTATGGTCATCACGAGCTGCCTCCGCACCGGACTCACCGGTGGCAGATATCAGAGCAGCTGCGGTACGGTCCAGCATTGGGGCCTCCTCACAAAAAAACTCCAGACCACCTCGCGCCGCAGAATCCCCCCTGCGGAAGGAACGCAGCGATCACTACATACATGGGTCTTGATCGTGCTTCATCGCCCGGTTTCCCAATGTCCGACCGATGAAGAGCTGTACCTGATGTATCGTGGAATCACCAAAAAACCGTTAGTCGGCTCACCGACTATCGGAATCCTGCGGGGGACAACTGGACCCGCCCGCGATCACCGGGCGGGAGGTGGCCCAGGCGCAAACGGCCAGGTGAGACACAGGGGCGGTCACAACCGGGAGGCCTGACGGTGGATCCGATCCGGACCCTTGCCGCCGGGAATGGGCGGACTACCGTACACATCGGTGATCTGATTTCCCGGCCTGGAACTCAAACCTGTAACCCCGGAGCTGGGCATGATCATCAGAGATGGCTGCACTGCATTCCCGGAGGTGGCCATCCTGTCCTGGAGCCATCCCTTCCGATCTCTCGGGTGGTCGTGGGTCTGACCACCCTCAGTGACTGGACAAAGGATGTCTACGGCCCCAGGACATGATGGCGGAAAGCCCCGGGCCCGGCCCCCTACAGCCGGCCGGCCCGTATCAACTCCGCTGCCACATTGGCAACCCTGGCATCGAACTGCTTCCCCGCGGAGGAAGCAATCTCACGGGCGATTTCCTCGTCAGACTTCGAATCACGGTACGGCCGCACGGATCTCATGGCGTCCAGGGCATCGGCCACGGC
>PWUC01000122.1 GCA_003562655.1 Clostridia bacterium | reverse complement strand
TGACAGAAGCAGCCTTTTCACAGAGAGGTCCCGCCTGCGGTATAATGCTGGAGGGTCCGGAGTTTCCGACAGGGGTGGCAGGCGACTTTTTCACCCGATGAGAGGTATAGCCCCTGTGCTCCGAGCCACCCCGGCAGCAGCGGGTCCCGTTTGGCCCTGTGCGTTCTACTGCCCGGGCCGCCCAGAGGTCATGGAACGAGAAGGGATGCTCATGGCAAAGAGAATCTATTTCACGTTTCCCAGTGTGCATTTCGCCATTCAGGCTGAGAAGCTTCTGGAAGGTGAGCCATGGCAGGTTCGAATGCGTCCTGTGCCGCGGATGATCAGCTCCAGCTGTGGTGTGGCCATGTGCTGTCGTCTCCAGGATGCCGGGGCAGTCCTGCGTTTTCTTGAGGAGGCCTCTGTGCCTTTGGAGGGGCATTATGAACTGGATGGAGGAGAACGTTGGCGGGTCTCAGAGGCTGACCAGTGAGTATGCCGGAACTGCCGGACTGGGCTATGAGGAGGGTCTTGCTTTGAGAGCGGGTGATCCGTTGTATTTCGATAACGCGGCGACCAGCTGGCCCAAGCCCGAAGAGGTCTACCGGGCTGTAGACGCGGCGCTGCGCTCCGGGGGCAATCCCGGACGGTCGCATCATCTGCGCAGCCGGGCTGCCGACCGAATCCTGTACAGCGCCCGGGAGAGGCTGACTCATTTCTTCGGGGGGGATGAGCCCTCCTCGCTGGTGTTTGCCTTCAATGCTACCGATGCGCTGAACATGGCCGTAAAGGGGCTGTTGAGGGAGGGCGATCACGTCCTGACCTCCCCCTATGAGCACAATTCGGTGTCCAGGCCTTTGCACGCCCTGGTAAGGGAAGGACGGATTTCTGTATCCGAGATCCCCCGGGATCCGGACGGGGGCCTGGATCTGGCGAACCTGCCCTCACTATTTCGGCGCAACACCCGGCTGGTTATCTGCACCCACGCTTCCAATGTGTCCGGGAGGCTGATGCCCGTGGAGGAGATCTCGGCGGTTGCTCACCAGAAGGGAGCCCTTTTCCTACTCGATGCTGCCCAGACGGCGGGGGTATATCCCGTTGATGTCGAGAAACAGGGAGTGGACTTGCTGGTCTTCACCGGCCACAAGGGACTCCTGGGACCTCAGGGGGTCGGTGGGCTCTATGTCGGTGAGGGGGTCAGGCTGCGGCCATGGAGGGAGGGGGGTACGGGCAGCCGTTCCCACGAGGTCAGACAACCGGAGAGCATGCCGGACCTGCTGGAGGCTGGTACGATGAATGCGCCAGGAGTAGCCGGTTTGGAGGCAGGGCTGAAGTTCATCCAGAGAGAGGATCTCGAGAAGATCAGGGCTCACGAAGTCCGGCTGGCCGGGATGCTCAGGGAGGGCCTGAAAAGGATCGGTGGCGCTGCTGTCTACGGTCCAGATGATCCTGAACAGGCGACAGCCGTTGTCTCCTTTGTCCTGGAGGGGGTAGACTGTGGCCACCTGGGTTTCGCACTCGAGGAAAACTACGGGATACTGTGCCGCACCGGTCTGCACTGTGCTCCGGCGGCCCACAGGTCGCTGGGCACCTTTCCGGAAGGCACTGTGCGATTGAGTCCGGGCTGTTTCAGTACCGAAGAGGATGTGGAGTATGTTCTCACATCGGTGAAGGAGATTGCTCAGAACCGGGGCACACAGCCGTTTGGGCATTCAGGGACACCGGGGGCAGGACTGCCATGACAGGAGCGGCTGTGAGTCTTCAGGATCTGAGAAGAAGGATACATGCTGAGGCGAAGGCGGAAAGCGTCTGGCGCCTGAAGGGACTGAATGTCCAGGACCTTTGAGGTGCCAGCGAGGTCCCACCCCCGCGAGAGCGTGCGCCTCTTCCTCGCATCCCTCTAATCGATCCCAACCCCGGGGGCGCGGGTTAATCCCGGCGAGGGATCTGAACGATGGTCGGTCCAAAATCGGATGGATGCACGACCTCGCCGGAACGCCCAGATGCATTGAGGAAACAGTCAGCCGAGCCGTCGACAACTCAAAGAGGGCGTTGGAGCGGTTTTCTACCCGGCGACATTCGAGTTATCGATCAACCTCAAGGCGGCGGCAGTGGTGGCTCTTCCGGCGGTGAAAGCGGGCATCACCTGCGAGATCCCGGGGAGATGCCTTAGACTGAATATCAGAGAAGTGATCCATGGATCAGCCAGCACCTGCTGAGAATGCCCGACGGGAGTGATCTTATGTCCAATAACTACGATGTCTCGGTTCAGCTGGACCCGTCAGAGCAGCGACTGTCTGCACAGGTCAACCTCACCTGTCAAATGCGTGAAACAGGCCGGCTGTTGGAGTTCTTCCTGCACCGCGATCTGGAATTGTCGGCGGTGGAGGGAGACAGGGTGGCGGGCCTCAGCAAACTACCCAAATCCTTTACTTTTGCCCCGGATTCGGTGACCTGGGTGGTGGAGCTGACAGAGGACGCCGCTGCCGGTTCAACTGTTGATCTGGTGTTCACCTACAGCGGCATCCTGGCCAGTGTCATACCTGAAGGTTGGCACGTCAACAGGCTGACCCCCGAATGGGTTGAGCTGGGCCTTTACGGTCCCTGGTTTCCCTGGAACACGGATTACGGTCTCTTTACCTACCAGGTGCAGGTAGACATCGACCCGCAGTACACGGTCGTTGGTCTGGGGCAGACCAGCAAGCAGCACCACGGCTGGCTCATAACCAGCACCGAGCCCGTTGAGGACATTGTCCTGACCGCATCGAAGAGCTTCAACCGTGTGGCTGTAGGAACAGGCCTGCGCGCCTACTATGCGGACCCGGAAGACTCAGATGATGCCAACCTGATGGTCGAGGACGGCGAATGGGCGCTGGAGCATTTCAACAGCTGGCTTGGCGAAATGAAGGACAAGTTGGATCTGACAGTCATTTTAGCCCCGCGGAGCAAGGGCGGAGGATATGCAAGACCGGGGTTCATTGTGATTCAGGCGATGGACCGAAAGAGCTTCTTCCATGAGCTGGCCCATCTGTGGTGGGTGGGCGCTCCAGTAGACTCCTGGGAAGACTGGC
>PWUC01000030.1 GCA_003562655.1 Clostridia bacterium | reverse complement strand
GTCGAGCCCGATCCCGGCGAGAGAGAGGTGGCCGAGTTTCTTCGGAAGTACGGTCATAAATCCACTCAGGACATGGATGTGGGGATCCCGCGCTGGGCGGAGGAACCGGAGTACGTGCTCGACCTCATTAGCTCACAGACGAAAAACCGGGTGTATGAGGAAGGGCTGCGCAACTTCTACCGTGCAGCGGAGGAGGCGGAGGCAGTCATCGGGCGGACCGGGGATGCGCTGCGCCGAGCGGGGGCCAGTCGGCGGATTACCCGGAAGGTCGTACGGCTGTTGCGCACTTACCGCGAAACCTTCGGATTGCGGGAGCGGTCAAAGTTCGTCCTGACCCAGATCTACCAGATATACCGTGAGATGCTCCGGGAGGTCGGCGAGGAGTTGGCTGCGCAGGGGCGCCTGGATCGCCCGGACGACGTGTTCTTCGTGCGGTTCGCCGATGTCAGGTCGGAAGAGTCGCTGCAAAAAACGGTGCGAGCAAACCGCCGGCGATATGAACACCACGCGGGACTGTCAGCCCCTCGCATTATGACCAGCACCGGCGAGTGTATCCACGCCGCGGCGGAAGTGAGTGGTGATGGGTTGACCGGGGTGTCGGTGTCGGCCGGCGTGTACGAGGGAGAGGCCCGGGTGCTCGACTCACCCAGGCAGGGCACGGAGCTGCGGAAGGGAGAGATCCTGGTGACCAGAGCCACCAGTCCCGCCTGGACTCCACTCTTTGTTTCCGTGGGGGCGATAGTGATGGAGACGGGCGGCCCCATATCGCACGGCTCTGTCGTCGCCAGGGAGTACGGGATCCCCGCGGTCATAGTGCCGGAGGCCACCGATCTGATCCGGACCGGCGAGCGAATCCGCGTCGACGGAGATGCCGGCACCGTCAGACGTCTCGGTGTCGAATGATGCGCCCGAGGAGAGGAGTCGGGCGGGGCCGTCCCGCCGGCGGGAGATTCGTCGGCGGGTGGTTCGGAGCGGAGGAGCGCCGGGCGACCGGTCGCTTCCTGCTGCTTCTGCTGGTGCTGCTCCTCTTGCCGAACCGCGAGATCGGCCTGCTGTTTGGTCTCAACCCCCGGGTCATCTGGTCGGTGGTGGTGTTCATCGCCGGGTTGAGCCTCGGTGGCTACCTGCTTTCAGGGTGGATCAACCCCGCGACCGCCGTTTTCATCACCGGCGCTATAGGGGGCTGCGTCTCGCCCAGTCTGACCGTCATAACCCTGGCCGAGCAGACTCGGGCGAACAAGGCACTGGCCCCCGTCCATGAAGTGGCCGCGGCGATCGCATCGACCGTTCTGTTTCCGCGCATGCTGGTGCTCGTGTGGATCGTCGCACCGCCCCTTGCCCGGTCCCTCATCCTACCGCTCGTGGCGATGACCGCGGTGGGGACGGGGGTGACGGTGTTCCTCTGGCTGCGCATCCGCACTGCCCCCACGCCACGGCTGGAGATCCGTACTCCCTACCGGATCCGGTCGGCTCTCACCATCGGCGCTGCCGTCGCGCTGCTGCTGGCGGTGGCCAATGCCCTGGATCTCGCCTTTACTGCCCCGGTGGCACGGGTGGGAATCGTGCTGGCTGTCACGGTAGATTCGGCAGGAAACGCAGCATTCGCCTGGCTGGCCGGGGCGAGAAGGATGGCCTGGATCATCGGGGCAATCCTGCTCTTCAGTGCCGGCATCGGTACTGCCCTCATCCAGCTGAGGTGATCACGGCGGCGGGATGAAGAGAGGAGTTGCTGCGTGAACTGGAACCAGGGGCGCTGGCGGGCTTCCAGGGGAACGCGACAGGGACTCTCCTCTGACCCGGCTCTCCTTCGTGAAGAGGCACGAGGAACAGCTCTACGCGTAGTAGGATTCTATGATGATGCGCAGGAGCAACCGCCGGATGCGGACCCGCACGTCCGGTGGTGTGGGGGAATGGCTGGGGTGACCCCGCCTCCTCAGTGGAGTTCTCTTACGTTGTCGACAGCCGATCCGGCCGCCGTGAGTCCTTCAAGAACACGGCCTTCGGCATGTACAGCGACACGATCCAGTTAGGGTCCACGACCTCCGTTATCTTCAGGTCGGCGGCAACGCTGGCCAGCATGTACGCATCCTCCGGCGAGAGATCGTAGAGCTGCACCAGGCGCCTTATCATGTTGCGCACGGCGTCCTTGGTGGCAACCAGCAGGTCATCGGCGACTCCCATGGTGGCGAAGAAGCCCCCTTCGTCGCCCACGGGGGTGAGCGAGCCGGGAGGGGTCTCGAACTCGGGAGCCGCGAGGGCCTGGTCCTTGATCACGTCGAAGCGGCAGGCGATGCCCAGGTCCGCCTCGATGGCAGACACGCAGACCTCGCCGTCGCCCTGGGCGAGGTGGCCATCACCTATCGAAAACAGACCGCCGTCCACCTCCACGGGAAGGTAAAGAGTCGAGCCGGCAGTGAGGTGCCTGGCATCCATGTTCCCGCCGACGTGTCGGGGCGGCATGGGCGGGAGCTCTCCCTGCACCGCGGCCGGTACGCCCATGGTACCGGCGAAGGGTGCGATAGGCACCCTGATGAAGTCGTTCATGTACGCGAACTGCCCGTCGTGGGTCTCCCAGGTGCGGATGTGGGGTTGATCGAACTCCTCGTGCAGCACGCCGAAGCCGGGCATGATGCCTGTCCATCCCCATCCCCGGTGCTGTACGTCGAGGACATCGATCACCAGGGTGTCGCCGGGTTCGGCTCCCTTCACGTAGGTGGGACCGGCGAGGGGGTAAAAGATGCTCCAGTCGAGGGCGGCCAGGTCCGCCGCCGTCGTCTCTCTCGTCACCTGGTGATTGGTTGCCTCCCGGGTCTCGTAGAACACCGCATCTCCGGGGTCAACCTCCAGGACCGGATCATTGTCCTTGTTCCAGGTGTGATGCACACGGTCCTCTGGGAACATGTGAAGTCTTGGCACGGGTAAAACCTCCTTAGTGCTTTCCTATGCTCTCTCTTTGTGCTGAGAGGATGGATCTCCTGCCTGAAAGGTGGGTGGCGGGTTCTGGGCGAGTCTCTTGATGAGGGTTGCAAGCCCTGAGCTGCAGACGGACT
>PWUC01000149.1 GCA_003562655.1 Clostridia bacterium | reverse complement strand
GGAAAGGGAATGCTGATCCCCCTTTCATCAAATCGTCGCTTCACTGTTTCCAGAACATCGAAGTACAGGGTCCAGTAGTCCTGTCTCTTGCACCACACGCGCATGTAGAACACGATGGCACTGTCTCCGTGTTCACCGAGCATGACCTGGGGCGCAGGATCGCTCAGGACAAGCTGATGGTTGGTAGCGATGTCCATCAACGTGTCCTTGACCAGCTGGGAATCGTCCTGATAGCTGACTCCAAATTCGAAGTTGACACGTCGGGTAGGATTGTGGGAGTAGTTCACCATACTGGTGTTCGAAAGATCGGCGTTGGGGATGATGATCCTTCGATTGTCGGCCGTGTTGAGGATGGTGTAGAAGATCTGGATTTCCTGCACCGTGCCGGCAAATCCCGCGGCTTCAATGAAGTCACCCGCGGAGATGGGCTTCAGCAGGAGAAGCAGTACACCTCCGGCGAAGTTGGCAAGACTGCCCTGCAGGGCCAGCCCCACGGCAAAACCTGCCGCAGCGATGACGGCGATGAAGGAGGTCATCTCCAGGCCCAGGACCGAGGCAATGCTGATCACCAGCAGGACCTGCAGAGCCACCCGGGTCAGCGGAACCAGGAAGGAGCGCAGAGAGGGGTCTATGTCCTTCAGGTCCAGTCGCCTGTTGAGAGCTCTCGTCACCCAGCCGATCACACTCAATCCGACGATCAACCCGGCCAGGGCTAGTAGAATATTGACCCCGTAGCTGATGATCAGGGTGTAGAGCGCATCTGAACTCATATTCTCACCTCCCTGAGAGCCCGAAGCGGATGAGATTCTTGGCCCGTTGTCACCACCAACCATGATATCTACCGCGGATTTAGCGAGTCAATCAGCCCGAGTTGGCGGCGGCTGTGTAAACACTCCCGCGTTATCAGGGATGCTCAAAGATGCCTCCTCGCCCGCGAAAGTGACGGGTGCCCGTGTGATGCGTGCCCATTGTCCACGACCAGTCCCCATGGGAGGGGTAGCACGAATTGACGGATGCGGGTTATAGTCTGATTGTGTGGTCCGGCCCGGATCTGGAAAGGGTGTTCATCGGTGAAGTATGAGATAGCGCCCATAGGCTACGTCCACAATGACCGCCACCAGAGACCTGAAGAAGGCTGGGCGGACATCATATCATACATCCATGTCTGCGAGGAGTATGCGCCGGCCCTGTCGGGAATAGAAGAGTTCTCCCACATCATGGTGATCTTCTGGTTTGACCGTGTGCCCAAAGAGGATCGAAAACGGCCTAGAGTACATCCAATGGGAAATAAGCGCCTTCCCGAAGTGGGAGTGTTCGCCACTCACAGCCCGGTTCGGCCCAATCCAATCGGCGTGACCGTCTGTCAGCTTGTGCGAAGAGAGGAAACCTCACTGAAGGTCAAAGGACTGGATGCCCTGCACATGACCCCGGTGCTGGATCTCAAGAGCTTCGTGAGCAGGAACGTGCCCCGAGAGACGCAAAGCCCGGGGTGGATGGACGAGATGCTCTGAGGTCGCATCTTCGGGATCATCCACCGCTGCGGTGCGCTGCTCGGCGACGGTGTGACACCGGGATGGGAAACAGGGGGCTAATACGCCCCGCCAGTCGACCCGTTGTCGGGATAGTGCGCAAAGGGCAACGGCAGTGATGACACAGGGGACATCATCCCGTTGTTCGACGTGCCTTCACTTCTCTTTCTGAGAGGCTTGTGGATGAGACAGGGACCGAAGCGTTACTGTGAAGCAGCTTCCCCGCTCCGGTTCGCTGTCCACCCGGATGCTGCCCCCCATCGCCTGAACGCGTCTCTGCACGATGGCCAGACCCAGGCCGAATCCCCCACCCTCACGGGAGCGAGACGGATCGGCCCGGTAGAAGCGGTCGAAGATGTGGGGCAGGTTCTCGGAGGGAATTCCCGCGCCGCTGTCCCTGACGTTCAGGATGACCCGGGGCTGCACTCCGTCTACCTGTTTTGCAGAGAGGGCCACGGTGCCTCCAGGGGAGGTGTGTTTGATGGCGTTTTCGAGCAGGTTTTGCACAATCCGCTCAAGATGCTCCTCTGATCCTGCTGCCAATGGATGCCCTGAGACCTCGCGATGCAGCCGCACATTCCGGGCTTCTGCCACCGGTTCCATGCGGCGGTGTACCCGGCTCACCACGTGAGAGACGTCGGCATATTCGGGCTCTCCTTGCTCTGTCTCTGCCACTTCCCACTCGTCCAGCCGGGCCAGCTCCAGCAGCTGGTTGACCAGGCGCGCCATTCGTTCCAGCTGCTCGTGCAGGCGGTCCAGCAGGGACTCGGCTCCCTCCTCCCGCGCGTCCAGGGCCTCCACCAGGAGCAGGGCACTGCTGACCGGCGAGCGCAGCTCGTGGGAGGCATCGGAGATGAACCGCTTCTGGGCCAGATCATGCTCCTGCAGCTGGTCAGCCATCAGGTTGAACGTCTGCCCCAGGTCCCCCACCTCATCGCGGGAGCGGATCTGCACGCGTGTGTCGAGGTCTCCAGAGCCCAGGCGCCGGGCGGCGCTTGTGAGATCCTGCAGGGGCGAGGTCAGCCGGAGGGCGATGATCCAGGTTGCCGTCAGAAAGATCGCTGCAATGGCCAGACCAGCCAGGGCAAGGCGGCGTATCAGTTGGGACAGGGTCTGAATGACAGGGGTCAGAGAGCTGGAGACCATGACAGCGCCTGTGATCTCGCCAGCGCGGGCCACCGGAGCTGCGGCGTACAGTACGTATTCGCCCGACGACAGCCGGTATACAGATGCCTGGGCGTCGCCACCGAGGGCGGACTGGATCTCGTCAAGATCCATTCGGGTGTTCACCAGGGATGTCTCCGGCGAGGAGAACTGGAGGCTGTCGGCGCGCCCCCTCTCGGAGGGGTCGATCAGCAGGATCCGGCTGTCAAACCTCCGACCAAAGCCCTCGAGGACCCTGCCAGCTGCCTCATCCTGCTCCGGGGCAACCGCATCGGCAGCGATGCGGGCCTCGGTCAGAAGGCGGATCCGACGCTCAGAGATGAGGTCGGCTGCCGTCCAGCGGTAGACCTGAAGACCGAGGG
>PWUC01000016.1 GCA_003562655.1 Clostridia bacterium | reverse complement strand
TCAAAGGGCGTCTCCACAGCAAACCACTTCTCTTCCTTCTCGCCATATTCCACCAGCATCTCTCCCCTCCAGGTATGGATCGCACCGATGACGATCGCGGCACCCGGACATTTTCGGCACCGTGCGGCGGCATTCCTGCATGAGCCGCAATAGGTGGCATGGGGACAACGACCGAGAAGGAATGGCAGGACCATGCGAGAAAGGGTAAGAAAATGCGATTTGGGGGCAATAGCATGAGCGAAAGCACTACATCCATGGCCTTCGACAGGTTCTACACTCACAGCGAGCTGACCGAGTTTCTGGAAACTGCATGTGAGGCCTACCCGGCGCTGACCAGGCTTGAATCGATCGGCCAGTCCTACGAAAACAGAGACATCTGGGCGATCACCGTCACCAACTTCGACACGGGAGCAGCAGAGGACAAACCGGCAATGTACATCGACGGCAACATTCACGCCGGAGAAGTCACCGGCTGCGCCGTCTGCATGTACACGGTACAGCATCTTCTGAACAACTACGGTCAGGATGACCTGGTGACCGAGCTCCTGGACACGAGAGCCTTTTACATCCTTCCGCGGGTCAACCCCGACGGGGCTGAGTTGTACCTGACCTCCACCGATGTGCTCAGAAGCAGTGTCCGGCCCAATCCGGACTTCGAGTTGAAGGACAATCACCTGTATGCAGAGGACATCACCGGAGACGGTGAGATCCTGACAATGCGCGTCAGGGATCCCAATGGAACCCACAGGGCATCGGCAAAAGATCCCCGCGTGATGCTCCCACGGAAGCCCGATGACTTCGGTGGCACGTACTACAACCTGCTGCCCGAGGGGACCATCCACAACTACGATGGCAGCGAAATCAAGATCGGTCCGCGGAAATGGGATCTCGACATAAACCGCAACTTCCCGGCGGACTGGAAGCCCACCCAGGCCGGGGGCGGCCGGTACCCGCTCTCGGAGCCCGAGACCCGCGCCATGGTGGACTTCATCCTGGGGCACGAGAACATAGCCACACTGCAGGCCTACCACACCTTCGCGGGGATCATCCTCCGCCCCTCGTGTACGAGGCCAGATGCCGAGCTGGACAAAAGCGACATAAGGGCCTTTGAAAGCGTGGGTGAAATGGGAACCGAGACCACCTGTTACCCGGTCAAGTCCGTCTACCACGGGTTCACCCGCGACAAGGGCACTGCCCGCCACGGCGTTTTCATAGACTGGGTCTATGAGAACCTGGGCATCCTCGGCTACACCACGGAACTGTGGGACAAGTACAGTCGAGCAGGCATCGACCGCGACGACATACCCTTCGGCAAACCGGTCCCGGAGGAGCAGATGTTGAAACTGTTCGAGTGGCATGATGAGGAGGGACTCGATGCCTTCGCACCCTGGGAGGAGGTGGAGCATCCCCAGCTGGGCAGGGTTGAGGTGGGGGGATTCAGGCCGAAAACCTTCCAGCAGAACGCCCACTTCAAGTTTCTCGAGGATGAATGCCACAAGAACACCCTGTTCAGCCTGCAGCAGGCCCTGGCAACCCCTCGCCTGACTCTGCTGGAGACCGGGGTCACTGAAGTTGAGCCCGGACTGCTGAAAGTCACGGCAGACGTCATGAACACCGGCTATCTGCCCACCAACGTCATGGCCCAGGCCCTCAAGATTGAGGCGGTGAAGCCGATCGAGGCCATCTTAGAGGGTGAGGGCCTCGCCGTGCTCGATGGCTGCCCGCGTCGGGAACTGGGGCAGTTGGAGGGCTACATGAAGGCCGCTGAAGGCTACTACATGGCCCCTCCCTCCAACCGGAAGCGGGTTACCTGGCTTGTGAAGAAGGGTTCCGCTGAGAGTGCCACTGTGACAGTGAAATCCGAACGCGCCGGTACGGTGCAGGCTGCCGTCAACCTGCAGGGCTGATCGAGAGGTTCCTGGGCCCCTTTGCGCGGGGCCCAGGGTATGCCTGCCCCACAGCCATCTTCCGGGGCGCGGGAGCCAGGGAGATTACCCTGAACTCAGGATGGGCGCAGGCGGGTCCCGCACCCCGGCGACACCCATCCCCACAGCACCCGCAAGACTCCCCATGACAGTCGCTCAGTCGCCAATCAGAGCCCCGGCAATCGGTTCAAAGCGCGCGGTGAAGAAACGCAGCACAGCCGGTTCATGCACCATGCGCAGTCCTGAGATCCGGTCTCGTTTTCGGTACAGCGTCACTGCCGCCTCTGCCACCACGTCCAGGTGCCCCTGGGTGTATACGCGTCTCGGAATGGTCACCCGCACCAGCTCCAGTCGCGGCCAGCGGTCTTCGCCGGTCTCGGGATCACGCCCCGCTGACACCACCCCCCGCTCCATCGTTCTCACGCCGGACTCTACATAGAGCGCCGCCGCCAGGGACTGGGCCGGCAGCTGGTCCTGTGACAGGTGGGAGAGGAAGGCCCGGGCGTCGAGAAAAACTGCGTGCCCACCCACGGGCTTCACGATGGGAACACCGGCGTCTGCCAGCTGCCCCCCGAGGTAGCTCACCTGGCTCACGCGATGGGAGATGTAGTCGTCATCGATCATCTCCCGGATCCCGACGGCCATGGCCTCCATATCCCTGCCCGCCAGCCCACCATAGGTGGGGAATCCCTCGAAGAGGGTCACGATCTCAGTGGCCCCCTCATAGAGCCGGTCATCGTTGGTGGCGAGAAATCCACCGATGTTGACCAGGCAGTCTTTCTTGCCCGACATCGTACACCCGTCGCCGTAGGACATCATCTCTCGGAGTATGTCACCCACAGGGCGCCCCCGGCACCCCTCCTCGCGCTGCTGGATGAAGTGCGCATTCTCAGCGCAGCGCGTTGCATCGAAGTATATGGGCACTCCGTGGCGGGAGCACAGGTCCCGGGTCTGTCTGAGGTTCTCAAGGGATACGGGCTGTCCCCCGGCCATGTTGACGGTGACCGCCAGCGAAAGATAGGGCACGTTTTCGGGTCCCACCTGCGCAAAGAGATTCTCCAGCTTCTCCAGGCTCACGTTGCCCTTGAAGGGGTGATCGGAGGTGGGGTCATGGGCCTCATCGATGATGACATC
>PWUC01000041.1 GCA_003562655.1 Clostridia bacterium | reverse complement strand
TCCTGTTCACCGACCATGCAGTGGGGGAATCCGAGGCGCTCCGCAGTTCCATAGTTGCCCCGGCCCGACGTTCCAAGGCCGGGGAACGAAAGGTTCGCCGCCAGAGAACCGACGACGGCGAACCAACCCGCAGCTTCGAGACACTGCTTGAGGACCTCGGAACGCTGACGAAGAACCTGATCCGGGTCGAAGGAACCGAGGTGACCTTCGACAAGTGCGCCCAGCCCACTCCGGCTCAGGAGAAGGTCTTCAAAATGCTCGACGTGTCCTACCGAATGTAGACAGTATGCCGTACTCAGAAATGGTAGGAAAATCCCCGCAGCGGCGCGCAAAATCACCCATCGTTCGTCAGTCTTGACGAGATAAAGAGGTACCCTCCATGCGTTCGACGGTCTTGAATCACTGCCAGAACGTATAGCCACGGCAATTCCAACGTGCACGTAGTACCCATAGCAAGTTTGCATTGGTATCCAACGCGATTGTCGCCGGCTATTCACTCCCGACAGCAGTTGGACATGGTACTGTATCGAGTTTGATGGGGAGGCTGTGTTTTTCGGTTATGTGACACGAAGTCGGATTCGGATACTCTGCGCTATCTGAGCTGGAATCAGTCCGTGGCCCGCTGGGACTGCCCATAGAACGCGACCTTCATTTCCAGCCGACCAAACTCTCGACCGTGAAGAAACAGGAAGACAGACTGCGAAAGTAGTAGAGCGTAGTGTTTTATATCGTGCCGTTGCTGTCTGTGTTCACGACGGGGTATTTGTGGCGATAAACCACTCCTCATGTGACAATATCGTCCAGGGGGAAGATCGGGCGTCTGACCCGTTCATAGCGGAAGGAGGTCAGGTCCGCGGCAGTCACACCGGGGGTGTTCACGTCGATGATCTTTCGGGCCATGGAAGTGTAGGCGGCACGGAAGTGACCTCCTGACTTGAGGACGACGATCCTCTTCGCCGAGGGCTCGACCCCTGCCTGCCGGAACACCTCCGGGTCGACGGGAGATATGCGCCTCTCGGTAAGCACGATGTCGAAGTCCTGCCCGGCCCTGACCACAGCCGTTCGCCCCAGGTCAACCCTGACGCCTGTGGCCATGGGTCCCCGGTTCCGGTAGATGCCGTCCGTAAGGGCCCGGACGGTTCCCTGTAGCAGCACGGGCTCGCCGTGGAACTGGTCGGTCTTCCCGCCCACCTTCATCTCAAAACTACTCCTGACGCCCCTCCTGGCTGCCTCGGCCACGGCCTCCGGATCCTTGACCACGATGGCTACACTGTCGGCCTGGGCCTCAAGGAGGGCGCGCAGGGTGAAGGTCCCGTCGCCCGAACTGCCCCCCGCGGGACTGTCGCCGATCTCGGCCAGGATCACCGGACCTTCCGTTGCCTCCATGGCCCGCCGGACGGCATCTTCCGTCTCGACCAGGGCGCCCGGAAGGAACTCGGGCAGGCGGCTCAGGGCCTGTTCAGACAGGTCCCTGGCGATCTCGCGGGCCAGATTCGCATCCCCCTCCGTCACGGCGACAAAGGAGAGTCCCGCATCCCGAACATCAACATGGGGCCAGCCTCCGAATGCAGACACGTTGATCACCCCGGGACTTTTCTCCCACTCCCGGGCCCTGTCCAAAAGATCCACCAGGGGGCCGGTGTCCGTCCGGACCCGGAGCGGGTGGGGCATGATCGGCGGTTGCGACCGCGCCATGACCGGTTCAGACTCCCCCTGTATGGTCCTGACCATTGCAGAAAAGGCCTCCAGTCCCCGTTCGTAGCCGTCCACGTGGGGGTTGGTGTCGTAACCGAAGAAGGCCGTCGCTCCCTCAATCATCAGCTCCGTGACATTTCCGTGAAGATCAAGGGTGGTTATGATGGGAACCTCCCACCCCACCTCATTCCGTACGGCCGAGAGAATCGCCCCCTCCCCGTCCTCGTGGTCGTCGGTGACCATGGCACCGTGCAGTTGCAGCAGGATCCCATCGAAGGCGCCGGCTGTTCGAATCCGGTGGAGCAGTTCGTCAACCAGGGTCTCAAAGGCGGTCCGGGTGACGGGACCGGCGGGGGTGGCATCGGCCGCCACAGTGGGTATCAACGCCACTCCCTGCGACCTGGCACCGGCGAGAAAGCCGCCCAGGGGAGTGTTCGTGCCGTCAAAGGCCGTGAGGATGTCGTCGCCCCGGTAGCACCCTCTCTCGTTGAAGGCCTCAAGATCCGTCGGGATCACGCTGAAGGTATTGCTTTCATGGCTTATTTTCCCAATGACAAGGCGCATGACAACTCCTCCTTGAACCTGGATTTTCTGTGTGCCGTCCTTCTTGTGACCGCAGGGTGGGTCACAGGCGGCATCTTTTCATTTCGGCAGACCGATCACTACTTCCTGTCAGGGGGCGGAAACTGGTTTCGCCCCTCAACCGGTGTGGCGATGCCTGTGAGTCTCCCTCGGCATCCGCTGTGAGATGGAACTCATGGGTATTCTCGGCGTCAGGGAGCGTGAAGAGGATGGCCTGGGCGTCCTGCCGGTTGAAGACATTGCAGAGAGGGGAAGAGTGCTGAACATGAGAAAGGGCAGAGCGTGGATCAGCGTGGCCACGACGGTCGTCTGCATCGGGATCCTGGCGGGCTGTCAGGGCCCCGGTGCTGCGGCCATCGAGGGTCGGCAGATCATCACTGACGAGTTTGACGACATGGATGTCATCGAAGACGAGTATGGGGCCGTCGTTCTGCGCGGTAGGCGGGAGGTCGCTCCCGGACTCCTGGAGATAACTGAAACGAGAAGCCACTATGCTCACAGCCAGCACCTGGTCTTTGTGCGGGGCCGCTACAACTCGGTAGAAGGGCATCTGGTCCTGACACTGCTCGACGACGAGGGAAACGAGCTCGAATCATCGAATTTCAGAGAGCCGGACATGTTGGACCGAGGGGACGGTCAGTGGACTGCCTTTGATCACAAACTGATCGAGGACACCTGGACGCGGGTTGATGTGGATCGAGGCATCATCTGCTTTGAACTGCGGGATGGCGACCAGGTGATAGCGGAGGTGCATGTGAATATCCCCCTGCGCAGACCCCTTCCGTAGGGATCTTCCGGGC
>PWUC01000101.1 GCA_003562655.1 Clostridia bacterium | reverse complement strand
CCACCGATTCAATGTTCTCCATCGCCCGCCGCCACAGCATAACCCTGTCGCTGCTGATCGATGCCAACCCCTGGATCCCCGACCCGTCCCTCATATACCCCGGCGAGCAGCTCTGCATACCCGTACCCGTCGAACCCCCCGTGCCGCCAGAATGCCCGGGAGGGATCCTCTATGCCGTCCGCAGGGGCGAGACCCTGACCTCCATCGCCAGAAAGTTCAGGGTCACCGTGACCGACCTGCGACGGGCAAACCCCGACATCGACCCCGACCGGCTCGACATCGGCCAGATCCTCTGCATTCCCGGCGTCGCCGATAGACTCTGCCCGAGCAGAAAGCTCTATACCGTAAAGAGAACAGACAGCCTGTTTACCATTGCACGCGAGTACAGTGTTTCTGTGGACGCCCTGGTCAGGGCCAACTGGTGGATACCTGATCCGTCCATCATATACCCTGGAGAGCAAATCTGCATCGTGCGTTCCAGAGACTGAAAGGTCAGTCGAGATCCGACTGGCAAAAGATGTGAGCTGCACAGCACACCGATGATGCGGCAATGGGAGCAGCCCAGCTGCGGCCACAAAAGCCATGACGCGGCTCAGGCACTCCGGCGAGATTCGGACAGCGGCCAGAAATGAGGAGCGAATCGGTACCAGGATTGAGTCGAGGCCAAGCGGGCGGGGGCCCGGTCACGAGCGGGTCTCCCGCCCGCGGTTCGAATCAGTCGCGAGGCAGAGGAGTCAGCAGGTAGACTGTGACGCACCTGCACTGCGCCCCCCTCCAACCCCCCAACGAGGCTCCCCAGGGCAGACCATGCTGATCGGCCCTGGCGCAAAAATGCGCATACAGCAGGAACTGGACCGCGTTGCGCCAATAACCTAGGCGGAGTCCAATCCAAAAGGGGGGGACATGATGAGTTCACCGAGCCTGATTCTTCACAACGGGTGCGCGTTGACCATGAACCCAGTTCTGCAACAGGCTGCGGCGGTGGCAATTGACGGCGACAGAATCGTCTCAGTGGGTGACGATCATGATGTGCTCCGACTCGCGGGAGCGAACACGAGGACTGTCGACCTGGAGGGTCTGACTATCCTTCCGGGGTTCATAGATACCCACGTTCACTTCGTATCGACGGGAATGCGCCTGCACAACATGGTGGATCTGACCGGCCTTCGTTCGGTGACGGGCCTCCTCCAACTGATCGGGGATGAGGCAGAAGGGAGGAAGCCGGGAGCATGGATTCTCGGCTGGGGCTTCGACCACTATGTGCTGGAGGAAAGGCGATATCCGACAATAGAGGAACTGGACCGGGTGGCGCCGGACAATCCGGTCCTTTTGCGGCGCAGGGACGGTCACTCATCCATCTTCAACTCGGCCGGCCTTGAAACCCTGGGCCTGCCGCATGATACACCCGGATTCAACGTGGACGCAGGGGGCGACCCCACCGGGGTACTGCAGGCCACAGCAAACTCTGCCGCGGGCAGGAAAATACAACAGATCATGGAATCACCCGAGATGGGGCGAAATGCCTGTCTGGCCGCCGCACGGGAAGCTGTGTCGGTTGGGATCACGACCCTGCACGCCCTGACAGCGGGAGAACCCGAAGGAGCAGAGGGCCAGGCGATTTCAATGGTAGAGGACGAACTCCCCGTGCGCCTGGTGAAGTACTTCCAGACCACCGACGTCGATGCGGTGCTGGAGGCGGGTCTTCCCCGGATCGGAGGATGCATCCTGATCGACGGTTCGATCGGTTCGCAGACTGCAGCCCTCATGCAGCCGTACAGCGACAGTCCCGAGACCTGCGGCGTTCTATACTTCGAGCAACCCGAGATCGATGCCTTCATCGCCAGAGCCCACGCAGCCGGCCTTCAGATCGCCGTTCACGCCATAGGGGACCGGGCCATAGAGCAGGCCCTGTCCGCCTACGAGGCTGCCCTCAAGGGCCCAGGATCCAAACCGAGGGATCACCGGCACCGGATTGAACACTTCCTCATTCCCACCCCGGACCAGGTGCAGCGGGCCAGGGATCTGGGGATAACTCCGGCCATGCAGCCCGCCTTTGAACACTTCTGGGGAGGACCGGAGGGACTCTACGCCAGCCGCCTGGGCGACCGCATCGTCCGGACGAACCCCCTGCGGACACTGCTGGACGTGGGGATCATCGTGGGCGGGGGATCAGACAGTCTGGTCACGCCAATGAACCCGCTCCTCGGCATACACAGCGCGGTCAATCATCCCAACCCGGAACACCGGCTGTCGGCTGCAGAGGCTGTGAGGCTGTTCACGGTCAACGGCGCCTACCAGGCCTTCGAGGAGACGGAGAAGGGGTCCATCAGCTCCGGAAAGCTGGCAGACCTGGTGCTTCTGAGCGCCGATCCCACCTCCGTGCCTCCGGACGAGATCTCCGGCATTGAGGTGGTCGCGACCATCACCGGCGGCGAGTTCGTATTCGGCGAGGCTTACGTTGACACTGACTGATCCGCAGCGCGGGAGGCAGGTACGTGCAGCCCCCACTCCTGCCTCCTGCGACAGTCACGTCTGGCACCGGGGGCATATGAAGGAGGCCGTGCTGCCGACGCGGATCTTCTCGATGACGGCGCCGCACTCGGGACAGTCTTCGCCCTCGCAGTAGCCGACGAGAAAGCCCTCCAGCCGCCCGGGGCTGCCGTACAGATCCTTCTCGTATGCAAGCCCCCCCAACGCGACCGCCTCCTCCAGGTTCTCCCGCATGACCTGGTACAGCTCCCGCCGCTTCTCCTCCGGGATGGAAGGGATCTGTCGCTCGGGGTGCAGCCCGGTCCGGTACAGGATGTCCTGTATGTAGACGTTCCCAATGCCGGCCAGATTGCGCTGATTGGTCAGAAAGGATTTGATCCGTCCGCGTCTCCCCTCCAGAAGGGCCAAAAACTCCTGCTCGGTCAGATCACTGTCGAGGGCATCGGGGCCGAGGACGGAGGTCATGGAGTGTCCGTCGATCTCACCGGCGTCAATGAGATGGACGTGTCCGAACCACCAGAACCGCACCGTCAGTGAGGGACCACCGAGATCAAACCGCACCTGGAACTCATCGGTGGAGGCCTCTCCT
>PWUC01000143.1 GCA_003562655.1 Clostridia bacterium | reverse complement strand
CGGGCTCCAGCTCC
Source organism: Clostridia bacterium (assembly GCA_003562655.1). Next base: position 34,433 of record PWUC01000143.1, on the reverse strand, counting down.
GGTATGATATCCGCCCCTGGACTCCCGATGATGCAGTGAGGCGGAAACATGTCGAACTCGGCATCATCGGGACGATGGCGATCGCAGACGAAGATCACCAGGTCGCCGCGTTCGCGCGCCCGGCTCAGCCGCTCCCTGACCCGAGGTATGACGCTCTGTCCGGCGTCGCCAAGGGAGAGCGCGCCGGCGGGATCAATGAAGTCCCGGAGCATGTCTATGATCAAGATGGCCCGTCCAGTCACATCCTGCGCAACATCCCGTCTCAATCGAGACGGAAGCCACAACCCTCCCTTCAGCCCTGCACAAGGGTCTCGATCTCGTGCTGTCTCATATGTTCCCACTGGCCCGGTTTCAGCTCCCCCAGCGTGACCTCACCCAACGAGATCCGCTGAAGCGAGATGACCGGGTGTCCCACCGTCGCCATCATGCGCCTTATCTCGCGGTACCGGCCCTCCGTCAGCACAAGACGCAGCCAGCTGTCCTGCTCCGTGGCGGAGAGAAGATCCGCGCCCTCAAGGGCTGCCGGACCGTCGGCCAGGGTTATGCCCTCTCTGAGCTGACAGAGCAGCCCCCCGTCAGGGCATCCCTCGACCCGCACCCGGTAGACCCTTCTGACGCCGCTGCTGGGATGGGCCACTCGCTGCGCCCACCGGCCGTCGCTGGTCAACAAAAGCAGCCCCGAGCTGTCAAAATCCAGCCTCCCGACGGGGAACACCCTGGGTATGTCTGAGGGCAGAAGATCCATCACCGTGGGCCGGTTGCGCGGATCATCGGTCGTTGTCAGACAGCCCCGGGGCTTGTGCATCTTAAGGTATAGATGCTGCGTGGGGACCCTGGCAGCCCTGCCGTCGACCCGCACATCGGATCTTCCGGGAAACACCCGGTGTCCCGCCCCGGTCGCCCGACAGCCGTCAACGATGACCCGACCCTCGCTGATCAGATCCTGCGCTCCGCGACGGGACGCCGCCCCCGCCCGGGCGAGGAAGCTGTCGAGGCGCATTCCATCGGGGTCCTCACTCGAACTCAACGATCATCTCCACCTCAACGGAAGCTCCAAGGGGCAGACTGGCCATCCCCACCGCGGCCCTGGCGTGCTTCCCCCTCTCTCCGAACAGCTGCACCAGCAGTTCAGACACCCCGTTTACCACCTGGGGCTGTCCTGTGAAGTCAGGATCTGAGCTCACGAAACCGGTCACCTTGACCACCTGTTTGACCCGGGACAGATCCCCGAGTTCGGCCTTGATCACACCCAGGCAGTTCAGGCATGCCAGCCGGGCAGCCTCGTAGGCTTCCTCCGGCGTGACCTCGGACCCCACGTGGCCCGCGGACTTAAGCTCCCCCTTCACCGTGGGAAGCTGTCCCGAGGTGAAGAGAAGATTGCCCGTTCGCACCCCGGGGATGTAAGCTGCCACCGGCGCCGCTACGTCGGGGATCTGAAGACCCATGTCCCTGAGCCTCTGTTCCACATCCATAAAACAACCTCCTTGTCGTCAAAATGACCTCGCTTTGCCCCGATTATATCATCTAACCAAAGAACAGGCGACATATGACGAGCGACGCCAGGACCCCGACGACATCCCCGCACAGACCCGTCGCCAGGGCGTACCGGCTCCGGGTCACGCCGACGGAGCCGAAGTAGACGCTCAACACGTAGAAGGTGGTGTCGGTGCTGCCCTGCATGGTGGAGGCAAGCCGTCCCACGAAGGAATCTGGACCCCGGTCACGCAAGATGGAGGCGGTGATGCCCAGGGCACTGCTGCCGGAAAGGGGCCTGACAATGGCCAGGGGCAGAACCTCCGCCGGCAGCCCTATGAGCCCCAGGGCAGGTGACAGGAGCCAGCGCAGGACCTCCATGGCCCCCGAGGCATTGAAGACTCCCATGGCCACGAATATTCCGATCATGTACGGCAGTATTCGGGCTGCGATCTGAAGGCCCTCGCGTCCTCCCTCGACGAAGGTCTCGTACACCGGGACTCCCCTGACGTAGCCATACAGGGGGATGCCGCACACCATCAGGGGAACAACCCACACGGACAGGATCTGTATGACCGCCATCACTGCATCGTCTCCTGCCTGGAATTCCACCATCGGAACAGCCGGTCCACACTCAGGGCGGCAATGCTGGAACACAGGGTGGCCAACAGGGCCGTTCCCACGATCTCCGTCGGGTTCATGGACCCGGCGCTCATCCGCAGGGCGATCACCGTCGCCGGTACCAGGGTCACTCCCGAGGTGTTCAGGGCCAGAAATGTGCACATCGCATCCGTGGCCGTCTCCGGCTCGGGGTTGAGCTCCTGAAGATGGTTCATCGCCTTGAGACCCAGCGGGGTCGCGGCCGCACCCACGCCCAGCAAATTGGCGCTGACGTTCATCAGAATGGCTCCCATCGCGGGATGCTCAACGGGTACCTCGGGCAGAAGCCTCCGCATCAGGGGCCTGACCAGAACCGACAGCAGCCTGATCAACCCCGATTCCTCGGCGATCTTCATGATGCCCATCCACAAGATCATGATCCCGGTGAAGCCCAGTACTGTCTCCAGACCCAGCTGCGACTGACCCATCACAGCATCGGTGACCACCGACACCTGACCACGGGCAGCCGCGGTGAGACCGCCAGCCACTATGAGCAACAGCCAGACCAGATTTATCATCTACCTTGCGCCTCCTCCCCCCAATCTATATGTGAGGTGCGGCGGCTCCAACAGTCCCGGCCCGCAGGAGATGGGGGCGGTGCTGACCCCGATGCTTGTGATATCATGATCTCAGCGCAGAAGGGGGATGAGAGACATTGACAGCAGCAAGGGAAGTGACTGACGCCACTTTCGCCTCGGAAGTGCTGGAATCTGATGTTCCTGTTCTCGTGGATTTCTGGGCCGACTGGTGTACTCCATGCCTCATGCTTGCACCAACTCTCGATGAACTGGCCGCAGAGTACGCGGGCCGACTCACCATCGCCAGGTTGAACGTCGACGACAGCGAGCAGGTCGCCCGCGAGTTGGGGGTCATGAGCATACCGACCCTGATCCTGTTCAAAGAGGGCGAACCGGTGATGCGCCAGGTGGGCCTTATCCCTGTGCAGCAGCTGAAGAACCATATCCAGGAACACATGTGAGATCAAACATACCATCGGGCTTGAGCGGCAGCCGTCCTCTGTCAAACCGGGCAGAGAGGCCTCACGGGGCTGTGAGCTGCATTGGGAGGTAGAGGGCATTCGCACCGGGGTGAATGCCCGGGAGTGCAGTTGCTTCACCCGCCTGCCCGCCCGGAGTAGGTCCGGGGCAGCACCCGGATCATGGCACAGATCACACCATGGGCAGCCTCCCCCGCCTCCTGCGAAGGACAGCAGGGGCCGCTCAGCCGCCCGGAGAGGCCCGGTAGCGCTCCTTCTGATCGATGAGCGTACCCTTCCAGAGACCGCGGCGGAACCACAGACCCGCCAACAGGAATCCGGTCACATTGCTCAGAGCCACGCCCCACCAGATGCCCGCGGGGCCGAGGGCGGTGTGATGGGAGAGACCGTAGGCCAGAGGAACGCGGAGCAGCAGCATGGATATCATGGAAAAGGCCATGGAGGTGGCGGTGCGACCGGCTCCCCGGAACGCCCCGTTCAGGACATTCATGACTCCGATGAAGCCGAAGGAAAAGGCCATGACTCTTATGTAGTTTTCGGCGTGACCCAGGGCAACCACATCGGCGTCCGTCAGAAAGACCGAGGCGATCTCTGCAGACCAGACAAAGGCGGCCCCTGCGAGCACCGTCAGGGCTGACAGCATCATCCCAGCACTCAACCAGGCGGTACTCTCCGCCCGGTCTTGCCTGCGGGCCCCGAGATTCTGACCCACCATGCCCGTGGTGGCCTGGGCAAAACCCATGCTCGGCTGAAACACCACCGAGGCAATCCGGTTGCCGATTCCGTAGGCGGCCAGCACCGGCGTGCCGAAGACCGCAACCGTCGCGGTCATGACCGTCATCCCCAGGGCCCTCATGGACTGCTCCGCCGCCGCCGGGGCCCCGATGATCACGATCCTCCTTATGGTGGCCACATCGGGTCTGAGATCCCTCACCCTGATCCGCAGGCCCAGGTCACCCCGGAACAGCACGGTCACGCCGATCCCAGTCGCAAGCCCCCTGGACAGTACGGTTGCCACTGCGGCCCCCTGGACACCGAGCTCGGGGAAGAAACCCCATCCGAAAATCAGGAGGGGGTCCAGGGCCATGTTCAGATGGTTGAGCCCATCATCAACTTCATGGGGTTGATGGTGTCACCCGACCCCCGCACCAGAGCCTGGAATACAAAAAACCCGAATATGAGGGGTATGCCGATGAACCAGGTCTTCAGGTAGGCCACCGCATCCGGGAAAACTTCGGGCTCGGGTCCGGGAAGGGCGAGAACCGGCTCGGCGAGGATGAACCCCAGGGCCGCCAGAAAGACCGCGACAATACCGACAAAGGCGAAGGTCTGGCCTGCCACGTAATCGGCCCTGTCATCCCTTCCCGCACCCACATTCTGGGCTACCAGGGCGGTCCCTGCCACGGTGAACCCCCCCCGACGGATATGAAGAGAAACACGATCGGAAAGCTAAGGGAAATGGCGGCCACGGCCTCGGCCCCCAACCTTCCCACCCAGTAGGTGTCGGCCAGGTTGTAGGCGGTTTGAAGTAAATTGCTCAGTACCACCGGCCAGGCCAGGGTCAGAAGGGCCGGCAAAATCGGCCCGTCAATGAGATTTACCCGTCCCGAGGAAGGCCGTTCCCTGCCCACAGACATGCATCCCCCACCCTCCGTGAAACTGGCAGGCCTCCTCCGTGGGGAGAGCACCCATCGCACCGATCTCGCGAGGCAACATGCCACAAATGCGTGTCCTGTCAAGCTGCCGTCAGCGATCACCAGAGAGGAGAACCCTGAGACGGGGTGTGCTGCTGCGCACTTCCGCGAGCACAGAGGACAGTCCGTCGGCCGACCGCGGGGAATGGCCCGTGCATCTATTGTTGGGGGGTGTCAGGCCTTGACCGAGGGTGGTGAATCATCCACCCCACTGAAGAGGGCCTTGATCTCCTCGGCCACTTCCGGGATGATCTGCAGCAGCTTCAGGTAGGGGTTGTCCTCGTCCACGGGAAGGAGATGGACCGCCTCATCATCCACTATGAGGAATGCCACCGGCTGGACCGTCACCGCCGCACCGCTTCCTCCCCCGAAACCGGCATCTGCACCCGCATCCTTCTGCTGCTGCTGCTGTTTCTGACCTGCACTGCTGATGTCAAGATTGGACCCGCCGACGGCAAATCCAAAGGTCACCCGTGAGATGGGGATGATCAGCATCCCATCGGAGGTTTCCAGCGGGTCTCCAATGACGGTGTTGACGTCGATCATGCTCTTGATGCTCTCGAGCGTCGTGGTGAAGAGCGACTGAATCGGATGCTCGGCCATCAATCTGCCTCCTAGCCCCTTGCGTAACTGAGTATAACTTTGCCGATCCGGAAATCACCTATGCAGCTGGCGCTGATTGTCATCCCCTCACCACCCGGTTCCCCCTGAACGCCAATTTCCACCTCTCTGGCCTCCGGAAGGTGGGATCTCACGATTCCCCGGGCAACATCCGCAATGGCCCCTCTTGCCGCGGTGACCAGCCGCGCCAGGACCTCACTCTGGCTCCCCACCCTGATGAAGACCGACACCCGCAATCCGCGCCCGGACCGGAGAACCGCCGTGAGCCTGTCCGCTCTGCATCCCATGCCCTTCTGCGGCGACGCACCGGCGAGCCACCCCAGCAGCATCGGACGTTTCAGGCCCCGGCCCTGCCATCTGAACAGCGAGCATGCCCTGCCCGCCACCTGGAGGGCGGCCAGAATCCATACCTGCTCATCTTTACAGATCACGTCAATGCGCAGTGGGAGGGGAACTGACAGCAGAAAGGCCGCAATTGCAGTCACAGCGGAGGCAACTGGCACCATGCGCCCATTGTGCCCGGGTAGTGCCGAGCCTATTCCCCGGGGCGATCCCCCAGCCCGGGCAGAGGAGGAAGGGAATCCAGGCTGTGAAGACCAAACTGCTCAAGAAACCGGTCAGTCGTGCGGTACATCTTGGGCCGTCCGGGAGCATCCTTCCGTCCCACGACGCGAACCAGCCCGTCATCTAACAGCCTCCTCAACAGGTGTGAGGTACTCACTCCCCGCACGTGATCGATCTCCGGCCGCGTGATGGGCTGCCGGTATGCAATGAGAGCCAGGGTCTCCACCGCAGCCGCCGACAGCTGCTCGCTCCGTGGGGTCAGAATCTTCTCAACTGCGGGCGCATACTCCACCCGCGTCCGCACCTGATACCCCCCTGCAACGGCCAGAAGCTGGACCCCACTGCCGGGAACCTCGTATCTCTCTCTCAGATCATATAGAAGTGGTTCGATCTTCTCTGGATCCATGCCCAGGGCCCCAGCGATCTCCTCAATGCCCAGGGGTCCATGGGCCGCAAAGAGGCAGGCCTCCAGCGCGCCAAGCTGCTTACGTCTGTCCCGAAATTTCACTCTCTCCTGCACTTGTGTCGGCATCTCCCTCCCCCGGTGGAACCCGGTAGACCATGATGGGACCAAATCTGGCACCCTGCGCAACGCGCACCTCCCGGGCCCGGATGAGCTCCAACAGGGCCACGAAGGTGACGACCACCAGGGTTCGCCCGCTGCGCAGCGGAAAGATACTCCCAAACTCCACTGCCCCACCGGCCTCTGTCAATTCCCTGCGAATCGTCTTCATGCATTCTGAGACCGATATCCGCTCCCGCGCTATTGTGTGAACCTCAGTGACATCATCGACCAGGAGCTTCTCCAGAGCCGAGATCAGGTCCGACAGGTCCGCGCCCTTGATGTCTGCCAGGGATTCCTCCCATTCCTGTATCTCAGGCGGCAGCCGGGGGAACTGCTTCTGCATGTCCTCAGCGCGACGGCTGAGGTCCTGCGCCACCTCGCGGTAGCGACGGTACTCCATCAGCTGGACCAGCAGCAGTTCAGGCTGACCGTCATACCCGAGATCCTCCTCATCCTCCTCATCCCGACTGGGTGGAACCAAAACCCTGGCCTTTTTCTTCAAAAGATCCGAAGCAGCACGCACGAAATCCACCTGGACTCCCAGGTCCACATCCTCCTCAGAGCAGAGATCCAGAAAGGGAGTGACATGGTCCAGCACGCGCTGCTCCTTCAGATACTGCTTCTCATCCTCGGCCTCACCGACAGCATCAGCGACCTGCCTGAGGTTCGAAAGATGAGATTGACCCGGGCCACCTGCACCTGAACATGACATGCCTCTGACCTCCTTCCATCACATCACCAGGGGACTGACAACGAAGACGATGAACCGCTCCAGGGCAGCCGCAGCCGGAAGCATGATGGCAGAAATCGTGCGGGTCAGAACCAGGAGCATCAGAATCAACCAGCCGTACTGCTCCAGCTGGTACAGGATCCGTCGAAAGGATGATCCGTGGGGAACCAAAGCGCTCAGCACCCGGGAACCATCCAGGGGGGGGATGGGCAGCATGTTGAAGACCGCCAGCCAGATATTGTACAGAAAGAAAAAGGACACCATGGTGCCCGCTGTGCTAAACCTCAAAGATGGAAACTGAAGCAGCACGTACATGGCAAGGCAGGCCATGACTACATTGCTCACCGGACCGGCCAGACCGGTCAGCAGGAGCCCCCGGTCCCGATCACGGAAGTACATGGGGTTGATGGGTACGGGCTTTGCCCACCCAAAACGGAACAGAAGAAGCATCAGGGTTCCCACCAGGTCAAGATGTGCCACCGGGTTCAGCGACAGCCTGCCGCTGGCCCTCGGGGTCGGATCGCCCAGAGCATCGGCCACATATCCGTGGGCCAATTCGTGAAACGTCAGGGCCAGAAGCAGCCCCGGTACACTCAGAAGAAGCATCACCGGATCCCTGATCATGACGCGTCTCCTCCACTCCCCCGTCCACTCGACCCGATGGATACGTGCCTCGCTCGCGGCCATCACAGCGAGCGCCGTTGGACGGTCTGCAGCCACCAGGCCGGACCTTCCTGAGATCGGCCGTTGCTGCACGGAGGCCGTCGGCGTGCCGTACCCGAAGGCCTCAACCTGACCCCAAAACCCGGCTCGGGCCGGGGTCTGTCTCCCGTCCGTCGCCATCGCCAGCTGCGATGCAGAGCCCAGAGCAACGCTGAAGGCGACTCCGCAGAAGGCGCGACCGGCAGTTCGACCGTCTTCCCCCTGCGGCGACTCTGTCTGGGTACTTTCGCACCGCCGCAGCACCTGCGGCCCAGGTTGGGCCAGAATCAGCTGCCTCGTGTATCATATCAAACTGGGCAAAAACTGCACACCGCCCGGGGCCCGCAGGCCATCTCGCCCGGACGGCGGACCTCAACCCGAGACCCCATAAGCCCTCCGGCACCCATACTGAGCACCCAAGGACTCCAATCTGAACACCTACCCCCCGCTCCGGTCCGGGTCGGATCCCCGGCTCCGGTCCCCCGGGCGGAGCACCGAGGGCCTCTGCCTGGAAGCGGTCACCGGCCTGCGATAGACGATGTCGCCGAACCCACGCCAGTTGAAGGGAAGAAGGGGCCACAGGTAGGGCACGCCCCAGGAGCGGGTTGCAGCCAACAATATGAGATTTAACAGAAAGGCCACCAGCAGCCCAAGGGGTCCCAGGAGACCTCCGACCAGGAGCAGAACGATCCGGCACAGGCGCAGGGCCACGCTCAGTTCCCAGCTGGGTATGGCAAAATAGGCCAGGGCCACCACGACCACGTACAGGACGACCTCGGCATTGAATAGACCGACCTCCACGGCCAGCTCTCCCAGGAGCACCGCGCCGATTATGCCCAGACTGGTGGCCAGGGCGTTGGGGGTGTGGACGAGACCCATCCTGATCAACTCGATTCCCGCCTCGCCGAAGATGAACTGAAGCAGCAGGGGGAGATTCGGCGGCTCCCTCGGCCCGATGATGGCCAGGGCATCCGGCATCAGATGCTCGTTGGTGGCCAACACCAGCCACAGGGGCGTGCCGACCCATGCCAGCATCACACCCAGATAGCGGAGGAGGCGCACGAAGCTTCCGTTGAGCACAGACTCATGGAACTCCTCCGCGTGCTGCAGATGGTGGAAAAATGTCACCGGCAGCATGATGATCGACGGCGACCCATCAATCATGACCAGCACGTGCCCCTCGAAGAGAAACTCCGCCGCCACATCGGGGCGTTCCGTGTGGCGCACCACGGGAAAGGGGTTCAGCAGCGACCTGCCGGTCGTCATGAACTCGACCACGCTCTTGTCCGTCATAGATATGCCGTCGATGTCAATCGCCTCGATCGACTCCACCACGTCCGTCACCGTCTCCGGATTGGCCAGATCCTCTATGTAGATGACGGCCACGTCGGTCTGGGAGCGGGCTCCCACGGTCATCAGGTTCACGCGCAGACTGTAGTCGCGCACCCGCCTCCGCAGGAGGGCCAGATTGGTGACCAGGGTCTCCACGAAGCCGTCCCGGGGGCCCCGCATCACCCTCTCCAGGTCGGGCTCATCAACCGCCCGCTGCGGATAGGTCCTGCTGTCTATCACCATGCAGCGGTCCTCGCCATCGAGGAAGAGAACGACGGGACCCGTCAGTATCTCATCGGCGGCCTCGTACATGTCATCGACCAGCTCGCACTCAATATAGGCGACAAACCTGGTGTAGAGGCTGCCCATGGGATCGGGCAGGATGTCCTCGCGGCTCAGATGGGTCAGACTGTCCACGATGAAGAGGAGAATGCCGTCCTTGATGAAACCATCGATCCCGACCAGTAAGGCATCGCGGCCCGCCACGGTGAATTCCTTGGCGACCAGATCAAAGGACTCGTCCAGACCGATCTCATCGGCGAGGAACTGGCGGTTTTTCTGCAGGTCGTCCTCTACCGGCTGGGCCCTGCGCTGTCGCGTCTTCAAATCCAGACCTCCCTTTAGCCCTTCGGGTTGAAGAGGATCGCCATCAAATACCCAAAGACCACTGCAACGGTGATACCGAGGGATGTGGCCGTGACGCCGCCCGTGAAGAGTCCGATCAACCCGTCCCTGTTCAACCCGTCGAGGATCCCCGTCACCAGGGCATGGCCGAAACCGGTGAGGGGAACGGTGGCTCCGGCGCCCCCGAAGTCAATCAGGGGCTGATACCAGCCCAACCCACTGACGATGGCACCTCCGGAGACGAACAGCACCATCACGTGGGCTGGGGTCAAATTCGTCAGATTCAACACCAGCTGAGCGGCAACGCAGAGCAGCCCTCCCGTCACAAAGGCGGCCAGGTAGTCCAAGGCATCACCCCTCCCCGGCCCGCTCATCGACCTCAACCAGTATCGCGTGAGCCAGCCCGGGGATGGATTCTCCCTGCTTGCAGGCGATGGGACTGTGCAGGGCGCCGGTGCCCACCAACAGGACACGACTGACCTCCCTCTTCTTCATGAGACCCCATATGTAGCCGCAGAAGACCGCCGCTGAGCACGCAGCTCCCGAGCCACCGGAATCAACCCTCTGATCGTCGCTGTAGATGAGCAGGCCGGTATCGAGAACGCGGGACTCGTCGAGCTCAAGTCCGGCACCGGAGGCGAGGTCGAGAGCCAGCCTGCGCCCCAGGCGCCCGAGATCACCGGTCACGATCAGGTCATAATCCGAGGGGCTGCGGCCTGTATCGCGGAAGTGGGCCGCCAGGGTATCCACGGCGGCGGGAGCCATGGCCGAACCCATATCATAGGGATCGGTTACATCGTAGTCCACCACCCTGCCGGCGGTTGCAGAACTGATCACCACCTGCCCTTCCTCCGCCCCGGGGCCGGGTGATCCCGCCACCAGCACCGACCCAGCCCCGGTCACCGTCCACTGGGACTGGGGCGGTCGCTGGGCGGCGAATTCGGTGGGCATGCGAAACTGCCTCTCGGCACTGTAGTGATGGCTGCTGCTGGCGCACAGCACGGGATCTCTGTAACCTCCGTCGACGAGAACCGCCCCCAGGATCAGGGCCTGAACGAAGGTAGAACAGGCCCCATACAGCCCAAAGAAGGGAGCGTTGAACTCCCTGGCAGCGTATCCCGATGAGATGATCTGGTTCAACAGGTCCCCGGCCAGAAGGGCCTGTACCGCCTCAGGGTCCGTCCGGGCCTTGCTCAGACAGTGGCTCATGCTGCTCAGCAGCAGGGTCCGTTCGGCCTTCTCCCAGCTGGACTCATCCACTGCGTCGCTGGAGGATACGATGTCGAAGCTGCCCGAGAGAGGACCTTTCCCTTCCTTTGGTCCGACCACTGCGGCACAGCTGACCACGTGGGGTCTGGATGCAAAGGTCAGTGTATTGCACGTCGGCGGTGATCCCAGGGTCACAGGTTCATCCTCCTCAGTACGCTCGCAGGAAATATCGAACCGCCCCGATGACAAAGGACACCGTGAGGCCGTAGACAAGCACCGGTCCGGCCACCTCGAACATCCTGGCCCCGACTCCCTGCACCAGGCCCTCCCGCTTGAACTCCATGGCCGGCGACACGATGGCGTTGGCAAAGCCCGTTATGGGAAGGGCGGCCCCCATACCGGCGAAGTAGCCCAGCCGGTCGTACACGCCCAACCCGGTGAAGAGGGCCCCGAGGAAAATCATGGTCCCCGCCACCGGGCCGGCACCATCGGCAGGACTGAAACCGAGCCACTGAAAGAAGTTCGCCACCATCTGCCCCACAGTGCAGATGGCACCGCCAACGACGAAGGCAGCGACCAGGTTTCTGAGAAGGGGAACCCGCGGTGCGTGTTGATTGCGCAGCTTCATGTAGCTCTGCGCTTCCCTCCATCCCGCCCTCATGACCTCACCTCCCCTGCAAGACAGAGGCCGGGATGGCCCCGGCCAGAAGAAAGCAATTGGAATCTCACTCAGGTAATATCTCCGTGGTCTGCCCTGAAGGCGACCTTGACATTGGCCTTGTATTCAACGATGTCGTCGTTGTGGACATCGGCAGTCAGGTTCACAACCTCAACGCCAGAGATCCCGTGCACGGTGTCACGCGCCTGCCGGACCGCCTCCCGAACCGCTTCCTGAAAACCGTCCCGGGAGACGCCGACCAGTTCCAACACCTTCACAACGGTCACAGATTTCACCCCCGACCCTGTGAGTATCCATGGCTATTATGGCTCAGTGGGTGCACTCACATGCAGGAGGTGACTCTCATCCGTCCTCATCGAGAAGCTGCCGCAACCGGAGAAGGGCCCGTCTCTCCAGGCGCGAAACCTGCGACTGCGACCTGCCGAGCTCACCCGCGATCTGGGCCTGGGTCTGGTCGCCAAAATAGCGCCGGGTCACAATATCGCGATGAAGGGGCCCCAGTCTGGCCACGGCATCCCTCAGGGTGATTCCCTGCATCTGTTGCGGATCCTCCCGGGAGGTCAGCTGCAGATCATTTAGGGCGGCGGGGGCCCGGAGGGCCTCCTGGGCCAGCGTGATCTCGGAAGGATCCAGGCCCAGCGCCTCTGCCACTTCCATCAGGGAGGGCAGCCGGCCGGTGCGGGCCGCCATCTGTTGCTGTTTCCGCTCTACCTCGCGGGTCATCTTCCGGGCTCGACGCGATATGCTCACGGCCCCAGTGCCGCGAAGATGTCTCCGCATCTCACCCAGGACGTGGGGGACAGCGTACGTGCTGAAGGCATGTCCCCTGCTGGCATCAAATCCGTCGACGGCCTGCATCAGTCCCAGGAAGCCGGCCTGGAACAGATCTTCCCGTTCTGCCCCCACTACGGGAAAACGCCCGCAGAGGGAGTGGACCAGTCCGCTGTGACGCTCAAGCAGAGCATCGCGAGCACACTGATCACCCTTGCCTGCGCGACAGAAGAGCTCCTCATCGGCCGGACAGTCGCCACAGATGCCCATGATCATGACACCTCACAGGGAGGGCGCATCCGCAGCGGTCTCGTCCTCTTCTGCGGTGAGACCCTTGCGCATCACGATCCTGGTGCCCTCTCCGACAGCGGACTCCACCGCCACGTCGTCCATAAAAGCCTCGATGAAGGTGAACCCCAACCCCATCCGCCCCTGCATGGTAGAATACGAGGCCTCCATGGCCCGGCAGATATCCTCCATGCCCACGCCATGGTCACGGACCTCAACGACCAGCTCTGCCGCGCACAGGCGCGCACAGACATGGACCTCGCCCTCGCCGCCCGGATACGCGTGCAGCACCACGTTGGAGACCGCTTCTGACACAGCCACCTTGAGCTCCTCTATGCAGGGCAGGGTGAAGCCGCCCTGCGTGGCAAAGGAGGCCACCGCAACCCTGGCCAGACCCAGGTTCGATGGCCGGGCAGGTACGGTCATCTGCATCCAGTTGCCTTCAGCATTGACGCAACCGCTCATGCTACTCCTCCCCCTTCAGGGCACAGGATACGGTCGGAAAGATGTCTATCGTCCGACCGATCCCCACAAGACCGAGAATCTCCTGCACCCGGTGGGAAGGAGCCGCGAGGGCAAAACCCTTCCCCATCGACTGTAGCCGGCGGTATCTGCCCAGAAGGGCCCCCAGGCCGGAACTGTCGATGAAGGTGACCTCGCCAAGATCGACTATGAGCTGGTCCAGATTTCCCATGCAGGCCTCATCCACCGCCCGGCGGAATCGCGGAGCCGTGAGGAGATCGAACTCACCCCTGAGGGTCACCACCATGGAACGGCCGCACCAGCAGGTACTGATCTGCATGTCATCACCAACCTCCTGCCGGCGGATCCTTTCAGGACCCGCGCAGAAGGGGCTTCTTCGGTTGTCCTCACAATTCCTTCTCGGCTCAGCGCAGAAACCACAGGCGCCGCATGATTCTCACAAACAAAGTCAACAGGCTGCATCTTTCGACAGCCTGCGCGGAGACCAGTGGGAACTCTCCCAGCGTCTTCGCCGCCATCTCAGCCCTGACCACACCCACCACCTGGTCGGCGTCAATGGGCGCCACCAGGCTATCTGCTTCCGGAATTGCAGTCACTGCAACCTGGTCGCGCGTCCCCCTGGGTATGGTAACCACTGCATCCTTCTGCACCCCGAGGGTCACCTGCTCCTGCCGGCCGTCCCACACCGTCACCGTCGCCAGAGTATCGCCCGGTCTGGCCAGGGTCACCGTCTCCACCGAGGCAAAGCCGGCATCGAGCAGCCGTCCCACATCGTCAAACCGCTGGTCGGAGGCACTTCCTGCCATGACGGTGGCGATCAGGCGAGTCCCCTCCCGGGCCGCTGTGGCAGTGAGGCACCACATTGCGCTGTCCGTCTTACCGGTCTTCAGACCGTCCAGTCCCGGGTAGTGCTGAAGCAGGCGATTGGTATTGGTCAACCAGAACGGTTTGTCAGTATCCTCACGCAACCAGTGCGTCCACATCGAAGTGTACCCGGTGACCTGGGGATGGTTGACCACCAGGTATCTGCTCAGGTGCGACATATCGTGGGCCGACGAGTAGTGATCGGGATCGTCGAGGCCGTGGGGATTGGTGAAGTGGGTGTTCTGCAAACCCAGGCTCGCAACCAGGGAATTCATGTCAGCCACAAAGCCCTCGAGGGTACCCGAGACGTGTTCCGCCAGGGCCACAGAGGCATCGTTCGCCGAGGACACTGCCACTGCCAGCAGGAGGTCCTCGACGCTCATCTGTTCACCCGGGGCCAGATAGATCTGCGACCCCCCCAGCGCTGAAGCCCGCGGACTGGTCGTGACCTGGTCCTCCAGCGAGATTTCACCTGCAGCCAGGGCATCAAACACCAGGGCCAGGGTGACGACCTTGGTCATGCTGGCGGGGGCCCGCCGCTCGTGTTCGGCCTTGCCATACAGCTCCATCCCGGTGGTGGCGTCCATCAGGTAAGCTGAAGGGACATGTACCTCCACCGCGCCCACATCCAGCATCCTGTCACCCTGGGCACCCACCTTCACAGCCCAGAGGCTGACCAGCATCAGCGACACCACGAGGATACACATTGGCTTTCTGCCCATGAAGCATCACTCCTTCCAGTAGAAAGTATGATGTGGCAGAAAGCCTATAATACCCTCTGGAACAGGTAAACATGACCTTCACGCCCGGGGATGGGCCCGGGAGTAAACGTCCTTGAGGTGTCCTCCAGTCAGATGGGTGTATATCTGGGTTGTGGATATGTCGGCATGCCCGAGCATCTCCTGAACAGAACGAAGATCTGCACCGTTCTCCAGCAGATGGGTGGCAAAGGAATGTCTGAGGGTGTGGGGTGTGATTGTTTTGCCAATGCGCGCCCGGCGCCCGTGACGCTTGACAATCTTCCACACGCCCTGCCGGGTCAGCCGTCGCCCGTGGTTGTTCACAAAGAGGGAGGTCTCCCGGGGATCCCGGATCAACTGAGGCCGTCCCGCGGAGAGGTACCGCCTGACCGCCTGGGCTGAGATGGAGCCCATGGGAACGATTCTCTCCTTGTCACCCTTGCCGATGCAGCGGAGCTGTCTCCTGGAGGTGCTTATGTGCTCCAGATCGAGGTCGACCAGCTCCGACACCCGTATGCCGGTGGCGTAGAGCAGCTCCAGGATTGCCCGATCCCTCATCCCGATGAGATCTCCGTCCTCCGGCTGGCGCAGCAGCCTCTCCACCTCCTCGACGGTGAGAACAACCGGAAGACGTTTGTCAGGCTTGGGAACATCCACATCCCGGGCCGGGTTCCTGGGCATGTAATCCTCCTGGACCATGAAGTTGTAGAAGCTGCGCAGGGCCGCCAGGCGCCGGGCTATGGTGGATGCCGCCATACCTCGCTCCCGCATCCAGACCACATAGGTCACAACCGTCGCCCTGGTCGCCTCTTCTATCAGGAAGCCATTGTCGCACTCGTCGGGGTCCTCCCCGTTCAGCGCTTTCAGATAGCGGAGAAACTGCTTGATGTCACGGCCGTATGACTCGAGGGGGTTGCTCGCGAGGCCCCGTTCAACGCCAAGATAATCAATGTACTCCTGTATTACGTCGGCATCAGCCAATGTGAGCCCCTCCCGTCTGATGCCCCTCTCCTCACTCTCCCCGATAATAGCGTTCCAGCTGCAGACGAAACAGCTGCCACCAGACCTCAACTTCATCCCAGAAGCTCGACACCCGCACCGGAGCCCAGACCTCCCTCACATGGGGCCCCGTCTCCGACGGACGCACCGGGATGAACGACTCCAGAAGAATGGCAAAGAGCTTCGGCACCAGAAGAGCCATCACCAGAAGCAGTAGCAGGATGCGGAACAGAAGACCCAGGTCACCCCGTTGATCACGGCGTCCCATTGCCACCCTCGTCTCCTCCCATAACTGTTCGTCGCTAATGCTTATGTTATGAGAGGTCAGACTATTACCGAAAAGCGGGGGAGAAACTCCCCCGCAGTCTCTGCTTCACACCGTATGGGCCGATCAGAGCGATATCTCAGAGCAGGGCAGTCCGTGGGCCTCGGCGACGGGCTCATAGACAACCTCGCCCCCGACCACGTTCAGCCCCCTGGCCAGGGCAGAGTCCTCCGCGAGGGCCCTCTCCCAGCCCTTCGCCGCCAGGGCACGGGCATAGGGAAGGGTCACGTTGGTCAGACCCAGGGTCGAGGTGCGCGGAACCGCTCCAGGCATGTTGGCCACCGAATAGTGGACGACACCGTGGGCGACATAGGTGGGGTCCGCATGGGTGGTCACCCTGTCTATCGTCTCCACCGAACCGCCCTGGTCAATGGCGACGTCCACGATGACCGAACCATCCTCCATGGCACTGACCATGTCAGTGCTCACCAATGTCGGGCACCTGGCACCCTTGACCAGCACCGCTCCCACCAGCAGATCAGCCTCAGACACCGCCTCGGCTACCACGTACGGGTTGGAGACGCGGGTCTCCAGTACACTGCCGAAGATGTCATTGAGGTAGCGCAGGCGCGCCGCATCGATGTCCAGGACGCTGACCCGCGCACCCAATCCCACTGCGATCTTTGCCGCATTGGTGCCCACCACACCTCCGCCAATGATGACAACCCGGGCCGGGGAGACACCGGGGATTCCGCCCAGCAGCATGCCCTTGCCCCCGTTGTGTTTTTCGAGGATCTGTGCCCCCACCTGGGTAGCCATCCGTCCCGCAACCTCACTCATGGGGGTCAACAGCGGAAGGCTGCCGTCCTTCAGCTCCACCGTCTCATAGGCAATGGAGACCACCTGCCTGTCCACCAGCTCCCTGGTGAGAGTCTCCTCTGCGGCCAGGTGGAGATAGGTGAAAAGAATCTGCCCCGGCTGCAGGAGTTCAAACTCCGGCTCGAGAGGTTCCTTGACCTTCATGATCATGTCCGCCTCGGCAAAGACCGATTCGGCATCCGGCAGCATTTTGGCACCGGCCGCAGTGTAGAGGTCGTCGGGGAATCCGCTTCCCTCACCTGCGCCCCTCTCGACGAAAACATCGTGACCGTCGCCGTCGAGGACCGAAGCACCGGCGGGTGTCAGGGCGATCCGGTTCTCGTTGCTCTTAATCTCCCTGGGCACTCCTATCTTCATATGTATCCCCTCTCTTTCGAGCAGGCTCCTGTCCTGCACGTCACCCAAATCATATCATTCATAGGTAGGGTGCCAAAAGACGCATCAGGGTTGGAACCACATAGCTTTCCACCAGAACGCCCAGAAAGGCCACCCCGAAGCCCAGAAGGCCGCGCAACAGGTAGACCAGTGCCGAGGGCTCGGACACACTCCTGGCCGCACCCCGCCGGACAGCCAGGATGTTGAGCGAGTAGGAAAGGGCGTTGACAGAGCAGAAAAGCAGGGCGGTCAGCAAGAACAGGTTCTGGGGCAGAACCGACACCATGGCCAACGCCACACCCATTCCCCCCTGCAGATATATCAAGAAACTGACGGTAAAACCGATGATGAGACCGCGGACTACAACGACCAGTGCCACCACCGGCATACCGATGACGGTAAATCCCAGAAGGAACACGATGCCCAGCGTCTTGAGGTTCAGTGCCAGCGAGCTCAGGAAGATGTCGCGTCCGGAGACGGGCATCTCCGCCCCCTCGAGGCTCTGAAAAAACCCGAGGGTATATTCGGCCAGGTCGTCGGCCTGCTGCGGATTCAGTGATCCCGTGACCATTGCCCCGATGATGACTCCGCCGCTCAACATGGCCAGTACGAAGAAGTAAAGAGCCATGTTCTCACGCAGATGGTCCAGTATCAAAAGGTCCCTGTTGGAATAGATCACCCTCGGACTGCGCGATCCCAGTCCCTTTCGCCTGCCCGCGAGCTTCAACTGAGGTCTCTCCCTCCGGGATCGACTCGAACCCTCCCATCAATAAGTCTATTGGGGCCGGTCCAAATCATTACACACCCGGGGGCAAGAGGCGGGTTTTGCCCACCACAACATGAGTGCCGAGAGGGTCTTGCCGTCCAGAAGACGCGACCGCCCCCAGCCGGTGATCTCATCGACCTCCATCCAGCGGTGACGAATGTCGTCTTCATCTCCCACGGGGGGCCGGTCCAGGGCCTCGAGATCCAGGGCCTGGTACACATCAATGAACTCACTGCTGAAACCCGGCGATGAATAGAAGCCCCCCAGATGGCGCCAGCTGGCAGCACAGTAGCCCGTCTCCTCAGCCAGTTCGCGGCGGGCACATTCGAGGGCGGTCTCGCCTGCATCCACCCTGCCGGCAGGGATCTCCCACAGCGATTTTGCCGCGCCGTGCCGGTACTGCTCCACCATCAATATCTGCGGCCGCCCCCCGGCTTCGCACCGGACCGCCAGCACACAGCTAACATCACGGACCTCGGCAACCTCACGGATCTGTCCATCCCCGATCCGGTCAACCCGAACCCGCAGTATGCGGCCGGAAAATTTCAAATCAGAACCCTCCATCAACCTCGCCCCTCCTCTGCACCATCGTCCCACCGCAGCGCCCGGCAGCACAGGCAGCGAGAAAGAAGTCCGGCTCGCCCGCAGGGGAGCGCCCCATGTGGCGCAGGAGCCGCTTCCACTGCGGCCAGGCGTCATCCCGGCGCAGCAGCTCCATCGCCCCCCGTGCCCTTTCTGAAACCAGCCGGTGCCGGCTGCATATCCCCTCGCGGAGCAGCTGGCGCCACAGGTGCCACCGCCGGGACAGTTCCTGGGGCATCACCACCCAGACCTCTCCCATGACGGCGCGGCCCAGGACGGTCAGGGAATGATGGCTGATCCCGCGGTGCCGGTTCCGGCAGTCCTCGCCGGACACCCGCAGGGGCAGAACAGCCCGCCCACCGAGGGTCACGGCGGCATTCGCGGCCTGGGCCTGCTGCAGACCGGTGTGCCCCCACGGGGTGCCGGTACCCACGATTCCCGGGCCAATCCCCACGACTGCAGCATCGGCGCCCAGGGCCCGTCGGGCAGCGATCAGCCCGCTGTACGTGTTGACCGCCTCCCAGTCACCGCCGAAGCTGTTGCCAACGGTGATGGTCGACGACAGCCAACCCGCTCGCCTGAGCTGGGTAACCGTGGCGCTGAGCTGCATGGGAAGCGCTCCGCCGTCAGTCATGACGTAGGCGATCTTCAGGCCGGGGTCTGCGAAGCGTATCCCGGCCACGACCGGAAGCAGCTGGCTGTGCAGCTCGACACAGACGACGGGCATGCCGTCCAGGGAGTCTCCGCAGGCCATCTGGCGATGGTGAGGAGAATCCTCCTCCTCGACTGATAGGGTTCTCATCTGCCAGGGCGTGTAGCGCAGCTTCATGATGTGACCTCTGCCCTCCGAGAGAGGGCCCTCCATGCGCTCGCCGCTCATGATAAAGTGAAAGCCGCCGCTTCCAAGACCCAGGTCCACGGCCGTGGTATTCATCAGCACCCGGTCTCCGGGGCGGACCTCGCCGGTCAGATCCACGAAGTTCAGGGCGTGGGTTGTACCCTCTCGTTTCGGGATGCGAACTTCACAACGGACCAGATCGGCGCCGAGGCATTCCGTCCGCAGCACCTCGGCGGCCACAACAGCGTAAGCACGCGTCAAGGAACCACCTTCCGTCATATGGGCAGCTGCCCGACCCCTTCTATGTAGATCACAACGGGTATGAATTCACTGCCATCAAGACCGCATCCACCGAAGCACGAATCAGATCTTCTCCCCGGACGGGGCTGATCCCCGCAACGATTTCGGCGTCCCCCCGGGAACGGATAACACTGAGCTGACAGACCACTGCCGAACCGGCGGTCATCTCGAGCACCCGCATATCCTCCAGGTGAACTGAGCATCCCTCGCCCATCGTCTCCGTCACAGCCCTTACAGCCGCCTCCGCCGACACCCTACCGTACTGCGCCGGCGAAAGGACGCTGACGGCCCGACCCTCCATCTCTCCCATCCCGGGCGATCTGATCACCACACGGGTCTCCACCTGCATCTGCCCGGGGCGGTTGATGGTGTTTATGCTGACCAGACTGAGGTGTCCGTCGACCTCCTCCTCCGAAGACTCGTCCCGCTGCACCTGGGCAATGCTGACCTTCTTGTGGTCAATCTGCAGTCCCCACTTGGCTGCCAGGGCGCTCTCGATATCCCTGACAATCTGCTTGGGATGACGGTCACCCCCAGCGAGAACGTGGATCTCCTCCACTGCTCCCCACTGGTTGCACACAACGCGGCAGGCCTCTATGCCGGCGAGATGACCCAGCAGTTCCTCGACATCACCCACGCTCACTTCCTCCGGCAGACCCTGACGATCGTCTGCTGCCATGCGGCTCCTCCTACTCTGTACCCGGCTGTAGCGACCTCTCCCCCAGTCAGCCAGTCTAGTTGACCAGATCTCTACCCCGCTCCAGTGCCTGCATGTTCAGTGGAATCAGAGAATGCCTCCGTTCGGGCAGCACCCCCGGCAGGACCTCCTGCAGTCTCTCCAGCGAGATCAACTCCCTCACGATTGTCAGGGCGCCCAGCATGATCATGTTGGCCACCCGGACGTTGCCCAGGGCCTCAGCCTCATCGGTCACTGCAAGCCGGACCACCTCGATGTCGTCGCGATCCACGATCCCGTCTGTGAGAGAGCTGTTGATGAAGATGTGACCGCCCTCCTGCACAGCGTTTCTGAACCTGGCGAGGGAGGGCTGGTTCATAACCACGCAGATCGTGGGCTCCGTCACCACCGGGGATCCCACCGGCTCGTCGGAGACGATCACGCTGCAATTGGCTGTCCCTCCCCGCTGTTCGGGGCCGTAGGAGGGAAGCCACGAGACGTACCTGTCCTCCTTCATACCCGCGTAGGCCAGCATCTGCCCCATGAGCATAATGCCCTGTCCACCGAAGCCCGCCATGAGAATCTGGTGTTCCATGTCAACCGACCTCCCCGGGAGTTCGCACTTCACCCAGCGGGAAATACGGGATCATGTTGTCCCTCAGCCACTCCAGGGATTTCTTGGGATCCATACCCCAGTTGGTGGGACAGTTTGCCAGAACCTCAACCAGGGAGAAGCCCCCATCCGCCAGTTGGACCTCAAAAGCCTTCTTGACCGCCCTTTTGGTCCCAATTATGTGGCGGGCATCGTGGCATGAGACCCGTTCCAGGTAGGAAGCCCCGGGCAGTGTAGCGAGCATCTCGACCACCCGGATTGGGTGTCCCGCATGCCCCGGATCCCGTCCAGCAGGCGACGTGGTGGACTTCTGACCCGACAGGGTGGTCGGCGCCATCTGGCCACCCGTCATCCCATAGATGGCGTTGTTGATGAAAATGACCGTGATGTCCTCTCCCCGCATCGCGGCGTGGATGATCTCAGCCACACCTATGGAGGCCAGATCGCCGTCCCCCTGGTACGTGAAGACGACAGAGTCGGGATGCACCCGTTTGATCCCGGTGGCCACCGCCGGAGCCCGGCCGTGGGCGGCCTCCTGATAATCGATGTCGAAGTACTCGTAGGCCAGGATGGAACACCCCACGGAGGCAACCCCGATGATCCTGTCGCTCAGGTCCAGCTCATCGATCACCTCACCGACGATCCGGTGCACGATTCCGTGCACACAGCCGGGGCAATAGTGAGTTGTCCTGTCAGTCAGCGACCTGGGTCTTGTATACACCGCCTTCACTGCGCACCACCAACTTCCCCGATGAACGCCTCCATTTTGCGCCTGACATCCCGATAATCCGGCATCACGCCTCCAGCAGTGCCGTAAAACCCGACGGGTACCCTGCCCTGCACCGTAAGCCGCACGTCCTCCACCATCTGCCCCATGCTCATCTCCACTACGAAGTATCCCCTGACCTGTTCGGCAAGGTCGGAGAAGGCTGCCTCCGGGAAGGGCCACAGGGTAATGGGGCGCAGCATGCCCACCCGCTGGCCCTCTCTGCGCATTTCACTGACAACCTTACGTACGATTCTGGCCGTTGTGCCATAGGCGACAAAGATCCACTCGGCATCGTCCGAATCCACCAGCTCCCAGCGGGCTTCCCTTTCCCTCATCAGGCGGAACTTGTCATCCAGTTTCCTGTTGTGCTTCATCGAGACCTCCGGGTCGAGATACAGGGACTTGAGCAGGTTCCGCTCCTTTCGCCCCCGCCTCCCCGTGGTGGCCCATTCCTTCGCGGGGAGGTCTTCGAGGTCCATCATGGGGGGAAAACGGACGGGCTCCATCATCTGCCCCATGACACCGTCTCCCAACACCACCACCGGGTTCCGATAGCGGTCAGCAATGTCGAAGGCCTCGAAGGTCAGGTCGACCATTTCCTGCAGCCCCCCGGGTCCGAGAACCACCGTCCGGTAGTCCCCGTGCCCTCCCCCCCGGGTTGCCTGGAAGTAGTCGGACTGCGCTGGCTGAATCCCGCCCAGGCCCGGACCAGCACGGACCATATTGACGATGACACAAGGGAGTTCGGCTGCGGCTATGTAGGATATTCCCTCCTGCTTCAGACTGATGCCCGGACTCGAGGACGATGTCATGGTCCTGGCCCCCGCTCCGGCGGCGCCAAAGACCATGTTGATCGCAGCAACTTCACTCTCGGCCTGCAGAAACACCCCTCCGACCTCTGGCAGTCTCCATGACAGGTATTCCGGCAGCTCATTCTGGGGTGTAATGGGATAGCCGAAGAAATACCTGCACCCCGCCCGTATGGCCGCCTCGGCTGCAGCTTCGTTTCCCTTGAACAGTTGAAGATTGCTCACCCCTGGTCCCTCCCGTCATCTTCATCCCTTCTCCCCTGGGGCCTGAATACCTCGATGGCAGCATCGGGACAGCTGAGGGCGCAAAAACCACAGGATATGCACCTGTCCTGCCCACAAATCTCCACGGTCCGGTATCCGGCGCGATTGGTCCTGTCGGAGAGGTGTATGATCTGTTCGGGGCATGCGTCAATGCAGAGGCCACATCCCTTGCAGCGCTCCGGGTCGAAGACCCATCTCTCTTTTTTTGTTGCCACCTGCGCTCCTCCTTTGCCTGAACTGTCATCACCAGCTCGGCCCGCACCTCAATCTTCGCCGCCACCGCTCCCCGGGGCCCGGCCAAAGGCAACCGTTGAGTTGCCCAGTCCTCTTGAAACGGGGGTCACGGACTTGACCGCGACCAACGGTGTGGCCGTCACCCCGATGGGTTCCATGCGAGAGTCACCCTCAGCGGTCCCCGACGGGCGTCGCGCCCGGGCCCTATCCATGATGACCGCCCCACCCGCACTGGAGCCCTTCGTGTCGATGTACCCAGGGCACATGGCCGAAAAGCCATGTCACCGCTGAGGCTGGGCGGAACGGAGGCCCGACACCGATGATCTCAGCTGAGATTCTCCGCTCGGTTCCTGCTGCGACGAGGCCGCCAACGATGTTGCTGTCGGTGTTACGTCACTGTCCACAGGCGTCAGCTGACGAAACTGGCCGCACTGCCACATCCTTCGTGACTCAATCTGTCAAGAGTCCTCCTATGCCCGGATTCGCTTTATCCTCGCAATGCTCTCGATCCGGGCCTCGGCCATCCGATCAGCAGCAACGCGGGTGGGGATCTGTTCGTCATCGCTGGTGATGAAGATCTGTTTCAGGTAGTCACCGATCCTGTCCACCTGGCGCAGGGCCAGTTCGCGGTTGTATCCTCCGGGGTAAAACTCGTGGGCGACATTGATCACCCCACCACCGTTGATCACGTAATCTGGCGCGTAGAGGATTCCCATCTCTCGCAGGACCTCTGCGTGCCCATCCTCAGCCAGCTGATTATTCGCCGCTCCTGCAACGATCCGGCATCCCAGCTCGGAGATCGTCTCCTCGTTGATCACGGCACCCAGCGCACAGGGAGAGAAGACATCACACTCACAGGCGTGAATCCGGTCGGGATCGACAACCTCGGCGTCAAAGGCCTCAACAGCCTGACTGATGGGCTCCTCGAATATGTCCGCTACCAGCAGCCGGGTCCCCTCCTCGTGCAGGTACTCGCACAGGGCATAGCCCACGCTTCCGATCCCCTGCACAGCAACAGTCCGGCCGCCCAGATCGTCGGAACCCGTCAGGTGCTCAAGGGATGCCTTGATACCCCGGTATACTCCGTAGGCCGTAACGGGCGAGGGGTCGCCGGATTTGTGCAACAACCCCGCCACATACTCGGTCTCGGCTGATACAAAGGACATGTCATCAGGAGTGGTTCCCACATCCTCGGCGGTTATGTACCGGCCTCCAAGTGACTGGACAAAGCGCCCATAGGCCCTCCACAGCTGTTCCGTCTTGTCCTTTCTGGAGTCGCCCATGATGACTGCCTTGCCCCCACCGAGATTCAGGCCCATGGCAGAGCTCTTATAGGTCATTCCCCGGGACAGGCGCAGCACATCCTCGATGGCGTCTTCCTCTGAATCGTAGTTCCACATCCTGGTCCCACCAAGGGCGGGCCCCAGGGTCGTATCGTGAATTGCCACGATTGCCCTCAACCCGGAGACTTCATCATGACAGAACACCAGCTGCTCGTGATCCATGTCACGCATGCGCTCAAATATCTCCATGAATCATCGTTCCTTCCCATGGCAAGCGGGGGGCAAATAGATGCGACTGACCTGCGCCAACGTCTCAATCCTCTCCCGCACCAGGTGGTCTGCCGCTTCAAAGGGAGGGATGTCCAACTCATCTGCCAGGGCAAAACACCGCTGAAGCAGCTCATATAAACCCGCCGTCTTCCGCATGGCACGCTCCCTGTCAAACCCATGCATCTCATCGGCAGCCTGAATCAACCCACCCGCGTTGATGATATAATCCGGGACATACAGAATCTCCTTTTCGTGCATGAGGTCGCCCATTCTATCCTCAGCCAGCTGGTTGTTGGCCGCCCCCGCCACGATGCTGCACCGGAGCCTCTCCACCGTCCCCTCGTTGAGAATTCCACCCATGGCACAGGGCGAGAAGACATCACATTCGACATCGTAGATCTCATCCACCCCAATGACCTGCAGATCGTATTTAGCGACCATGTCCTGGCACCTGCGTTCATCTACGTCACAGACGACGACCTCACAGCCGGCCTGCACAAGATGCTGCACCAGAAGGGTGCCGACCTTGCCAACGCCCTGAACGGCAACCCGCCTCCCGCTCAGATCATCGGTTCCCCACAGATGCCCGGCCGCCGCCTTCAGACCCCAGAACACCCCGTAGGCCGTGGTGACCGAGGTATCGCCGCTTCCGCCTGCATACTCGGGGAGGCCCACCAACCACTGGGTCTCCTGAGACGAGATCAGAAAATCCTCAGCAGTGGTGCCCAGATCCGTTCCGGTCACGAAGCGGCCGCGAAGGCCCTCAACAAAGCGTCCGAAGGCTCGCAGCAGAGGTTCCGATTTGTCCGTCTCCGGATCTGCCCATATGACCGCCTTGCCTCCGCCGTGGTTGCACCGGGTCACGGCAGACTTCGACGTCATTCCCGCAGACAGTTTCAGGGCATCATCAATCAGTTCGCCTTCCCCACGGTAGTCCCACATCCGGCAGCCCCCGAGGGCGGATCCCAGGGTCGTATCATGAATCGCAATGATGCCTCTGAGACCGCTTTCCCTGTCGCTGGCAAAAATCAGCTGTTCATGCCCCAGCTTCGCCATCTGGTCAAATATGGGCAACTGATGTCTCCCCTTTCCCCTCTGATCATAAAAATGGCCCGCATCGGCGACTCAATTGACGCAACTGGCGGGTCCTCCGTTTCATCTCTGAGCTCGTCATTCTCTTGCCTTCTGCTCTCCTGTGCCTTTTCTTAATCTATTCTCCAAGCACGGTCATAATCCTTCCCAGAACGCACAGAACTACCGCAACCCGCGCTCGGTGGCCAGATCCGCCACCGCCAGCACTACAAAGAGATTCCCCACCGGCGTACCGACGTCACGGACCAGGCTGCGATCCTGAATCAGGGTGGAGGGGACGAGGGAGCCCGATTCCCACACTCCGACCACCACACCCTCCCCCGGAACAGGCACATAGGCACCGCCATTATCGAGACAGACCAACAGATGCACCCCCGCCCCCCGGCCAGCATCCGAGGCCGACTGTTCAAGAAGGGTCTCGTAAGCGGTCACACTGACCGCTGCCCCAGCTGCACGCAGGAGCCGGGTCAGATGATCGGTCACCTGCTTCGCAGTGTCAGCATCCATCCCCGGCGACAGGCTGAGTCCCACCGGCACTCCCTCAAGCCGCCCCTCGACGGCAAATTCCATCACCAGGTCCAGGGAGTTCTCCAGATCAGTTCGCTCCTTTTCCATGAGACGAATCTGCTCGCTCAGGTGGGTCATCTCGTGGTTCAGTCGGGCAAATTCACGCTCTATGCCTGACACCAAAAACTCCTCACTAACGAGAAGAGCCTCGGATCCGGGTAAATGTACACCGAGTACGATACCCAGAGCCAAGGCCAGAAAGATGGCGATCAATGAAAGCAGATAAAACCTGCCGTCCACAATCACACCCCCAGCATAGTCTCTCCACTGCGCCGGGGTGGATATGTATCGGGAAGGCTATCCCGTTGCGCGACGACGCATTTTCATCCGCACCTTGTCAGCGACCAGAGCGATGAATTCTGAATTGGTCGGTTTGCCGCGACTGGAGTCCACCGTGTATCCGAAATACCGTGCCATCACCTCCGTGTTCCCCCGGTTCCATGCGACCTCTATGGCGTGGCGCACAGCGCGCTCAACCCGCGTGGCAGTGGTGTTGAACTCCCGTGCCACGGCGGGGTAGAGCTCCTTGGTGACGGCCTCCATGATCTCCACGTCCTCCACGACCATACTGATGGCCCGGCGAAGATACCGGTATCCCTTTATGTTGGCCGGCACCCCCACCGCCTGGATGATGGTGGTAATCTCCTGCAGGGGGTCAATGGCGACAGCATCGGATTCTCCGCTGTCGTCGGGATTCTGCGCAGCTGCCATCGCCTCGCGAGCCTCGCCCTTGCCCTGCATGACCTCACGGATTCTGCGGCCCAGGATGTTCAGATCAAAGGGTTTGAGTACAAAGTAATCTGCACCCAGCTGAAAGGCCCTGCGCGTGATCTGCTCCTGGCCAAAGGCCGTTAGAATCAGGATTCTGGGCCTGTGCCGAAGATTCTGGCCCTGCAAACGTTCCAGCACCCCGATTCCATCCAGGCGCGGCATCACGATATCCAACAGCACGACGTCCGCCTGGATCTTCTCCAATTCACCCAGCAGGGCCCTTCCATCGTGGGCGGTGCCCACCAGCTTCAAATCGTCCTGCTGCTCTATGTACTGTCCGACCAGCTGACAGAGCTCCTGATTGTCGTCCGCAATCAGCACCTTTATCGACTCCTTCTCTACCTCTGTCTGCATTATTCAACCCCCTCCCAGTTCCTTCTTTCTCCTCATACCTTTTCGAATTCGTCAAACATACGCGCTATCCTGCTCAAAGTTTCCATACAAAATTCGTCACATTCCGCCTCGGGCTCTTCCCCGGTCCTCCTCTCACCTAACGTGACACAAAGGCCGCAATCCCGCGCAGAGGCTCCGGACTCCCAAAGGACTCCGAGACCAGAACTCCGAGCTCTCGCGCCAGCCATTCGGCGTACACACCGTAGCCCCGGGTGGGATCGTTCACAAAGACGTGCGTTATCGCACCGACAAACCGTCCACCCTGCAGGATCGGGCTGCCGCTCATGCCCTGTACGATCCCGCCTGTAACGCCGATCAGATCGGGATCCGTTATCCGCACGATCATGCCCTTCTGCTCCGGCTGATTCTGCGGCCGAACCCTCTCGATCTGCACGGCAAAACTCTGGATCTGTCCTCCACTGATCACGGTTACCATCTCCGCGGGACCCGGCTCCACCTCGTGCCGGAGGGCGATTCGCACCGGATCGTCGAAACGATCCTGGTCCGGCAGAAATCGCAGGCCGCCGAAAAGACCCAGGGCGGTGTTCTGATCGATCGTTCCCAACACCTCCTCATCGGTGAAGACCCCGATCTTCTCACCCGGTATTCCTCTTTCGGCTCCAGCTATTCCAGAGACGTCAGCCAGGACGATGCTGCCCTCCTTCATGGGAATTGGCTGCTGGCTGCGGACATCGGAGATTTCGTGGCCGAGAGCGACAAATCGCATACTGCCCGGATCATAGGCAGTCAGGGTTCCCACCCCGGCTGCACCGTCTCGCACCAACAGGCCCACGCGGTGTTCTCGCTCCAGAGTGTCGTATTCCGGGAACACTGTCACCTCAACCTCCCTCGAATCCCGGCGAAGCACGATCCGCATCGGATCATCTTCTCTGCCCGCCGATGCCACTGCATCGGCGAGGTCTTCCTTGGACTCCACCTTTTCACCATCAATGCTGACGATCACGTCACCAATGCGGATCCCCGCCTCCCGCGCAGGAAACCTGCTCCCAACACGTCCCTGTACCGACACATGGTCAATCACCATAATGCCATCGGAGCGGATCAGCACTCCTATGGAATGACCGCCCGGCATCACTTCCACGGGATCCAGGGCCTCGACGGTCAGGCGGCGAAAGGGAATCAAGCCGAACAGCCTAAATTCCAGTTCCACCGTCCCCGATTCCGTGGCCTGCACCTGTAGTGGAGCGCCCGAAATTGTCAACCACTGGGGAGTCACCACTTCACCGTTGATCAGTAGATTCGCCTGGTCTGTGGTTCGCACAGTCACAGTGAAGGGAAGGGCATCCATAATAGCCTTGACATCCTGACCGGAGATAAGCTGCACGCGCTCCGGCAGCGACACAAGAGACCGGTACTCGGCACTGCTGCAGAGTGCAATGATGCAGACAATTAATGCCAGACCCAGCAGCTGTCGTCCTCTACATCTCGGACCATCATCTCCCTTCTTCACCACATCATCACGTCCTTTCTCTGTCACCTGCGGGGAGCAATCTTAGACTCTCCGCGACGAGTGGACCTATGATGATGAATTCTTTACACAAAACCCATCTATGTTTGTGGCAGTTATTTACATATTGACCTTGCTCCAGTCCCTTCCTTCCAATATGATGGGTACAAATCTCAGTACGTTTCTCCCAGGGCCCATCAGGATGCCCGGTGCACAGTACGCCAAATCCATCTCAAGAGGGAGTGTGAGAAGTCCCGGAGATGGGCCCCTCAGAAATGCCGGGTGCCGGGACGGCCAACATTGACCGTAAGAGTGAGATTCGCACCCAGCCCCACCGGTTACATGCATGTGGGCAACGTCCGGACAGCCCTGTTCAACTGGCTGTTTGCGCGCAGTAAAAACGGCACCTTCATCCTCAGGATCGAAGACACCGACCTGCAGCGACACGTTGATGACGCCGTCGATCTGATCACCGAGGGCCTGTCCTGGCTGGGCCTGGACTGGGATGAGGGTCCTGGAACCGGTGGCAGTTTCGGGCCGTACTTTCAGAGCCAAAGAGGACACCTTTACCGCCGTGATGCGGTGAGGCTGGTCGAGGCCGGCCTTGCCTACCTGTGCTACTGCGAGCTGGAGGGAAAAGACACCGACGGGTGCCGGTGCAGCGACAGAAGCAGCGAGCCCGGCGACCTGATGAAGGAGGGCATAGCCATCCGCTTTCGCAACCCCGGAGGCACAACCTCCTTCGAGGACATCGTCCAGGGTGAACTGGACTTCGACAACAAACAGTTCGGGGATTTTGTCCTGATCAAATCGGACATGACCCCGACATACAACTACGCCAACGTGGTGGACGATCACGCCATGGAGATCACTCACATCGTGCGCGGCGATGATCATCTGTCGAACACGCCCAGGCAGCTGATGCTGTACCGGTCCCTCGGGTACAGGCCACCGAGGGTCGCCCACCTGCCCCAGATCCTGGCCCCGGACGGACAGCGCCTGAGCAAGCGGCACGGGGCCGCAGCCCTGACGGATTACCGCGACCAGGGTTTTCTTCCCGAGGCCCTGATGAACTACCTGGCCCTTCTGGGCTGGTCACCGGAGGGAGAACAGGAGTTCCTCTCACCCGAAGCGTTGATATCCGAGTTCCGGCTCAGCCGCGTCCGGCAGAGCGCGAGCCAGTTTAACCGGCGCAGGCTGGTGCATCTGAACTCCCTTCACATGGAACAGCTGTCGCCAGAAGAGCGGGTCCAGCTGGCGACGGATGTGATGTGCCGCCGGGGCATCCTTGAGGATCCACTCAGCGAGGATACCCGGGCCTACATGGGCCAGATCGTGGAGGCTCTGGGATCTCGTTTCAAGTACGGGGAACAGATCCTTGACTACGGGGCCCATTTCTTCACCGAGGAGGTCACCATCGACGACGAGCTTCACGCCTACCTGAGTTCGCCCCAGGTCAGAAAGGCCCTCTCCCTCGCGGCGGGGAGACTGCTGGAGATGCAGGACTGGCATGACGACCCGATAGAAGATGCCGTCAGATCTTCGGCACGCCAGTGCGACCTGAAAGCGGCTCCCCTGATCCATGCGATACGGGTGGCCCTGTCGGGTGCGACCATGGGACCGAGCCTGTTCACGCTGGTCCGGCTCGTCGGTCAAAAGCGCTCTGTCCGGAGGATCCGGCGCGCCCTGGAGCAGGTAGCCGGGGAGGATGAATCCGGGTAACCGCGTGGGCCGCCGTCAACCGGCCCGGTGGCCCCACTCCTCTTCATCCCTTCACCAGAGACAGCAGATCCACTTCATGCCACAAAGCCTGCGCGTCCTCCCGGGTGAAATTTCCCTGAGAAACTTCAAAGAGGTGGCAGGATTAATGTTCGCTTCGGCGAAGAAATATAGAAGTAGTCTCTGAACCAGGGGATTTTTGCTGGAACCATCCGTTGCGGGCAACCGGAACTGCTCGCTGACAGGGCGCAGCTCGGACGACAGACAGACGATGCCCGATGATATCTCCTCCCGGCGGCACAGATAAGTCAGATCATTTTGACACCGATGAGTGAATACCGGCGGATGCTCTGCCTGACTAAACCCATATACTGGTAGGTTACCTTCTTACAGTCGCGGTAGGGATGGGCGTAAAGAGGGAGAAGCTATGGGTGATCACCTCACCCGGGAGGATGTGACATCCGTGCATCGCAATGAGGAGGGGAAGGAGCTGGTGAGCCTGGCGACAAGCCTCGAACTGGCCGTGGCCAGCCTACACGAGGTCTGCAATCAGGTCGCCACCATTCGCGCGTATGCCCAGCTGGCCCAGATGTGTGAGCACGACGATGAACTCGACCCGTATTTTGACGGGATCATCAAGTCCGTCGACGAGCTCGAAGATGCCTTTCGCAGGATACTGTTGCAGCCGGGCTCAAGATTTCACGGCAAAAGAGACCCCCTGACTCTGGTTGAAGTCATCAAGAACGTGATCAACCTGGTGCAGCCGGTGGTGGAGCAGAAGCGAATCGAGGTGAACATATCCCTGCCCGCCGGCGAGGTACAGATCGACCATGCGAGGGGCCAACTACTGCAGCGAGCCCTGTACTGCCTGGTTGACAACGCTGTAGACGCATCGCCGCGGGAGGGAAAGGTGTACGTAACCTGTCAGAAGAACAACGTGCTGCACATCACGGTCCGGGACAGTGGTCCCGGAATCCCAAAGGACATCGCAAAAGAAGTATTCAGACCCGGGTTCACGACCAAACCCGGCGGCACCGGGCTGGGACTCTTTTTGGCCCGGCAGATCATCCAGTCTTCGCTGGGAGGCACCCTTTCACTGGGATGTGCCGACAGGGGCGGCACTACCGCTGCACTGAGGCTCAGGGAGTGCCATTTCGACGAAAACTGCCGCGTTGACGTGGGAATGAGAAACCTGTCCTAGGAGAGGAGGAATGTGACCCCACCGGGGATTGAACCCGGGTCTCCAGCTTGAAAGGCTGGTGTCTTGACCACTTGACTATGGGGCCACGCTGCCAAATGAATGGTCTGGGGTGTGGGCCCAGTTGGACTCGAACCAACGACCTTGGGTTTATGAGACCCCTGCTCTGACCGACTGAGCTATGGGCCCATGTATCCCTGACGAGGATAGAATTGGCTCCACGGGCAGGACTCGAACCTGCAACCCTCCGGTTAACAGCCGGACGCTCTGCCATTGAGCTACCGTGGAGCATACCTCCTTCGTCACCAAGCATGCCCCATTATAATTCAGGCGCCGTGGTGCGTCAAGTCCACCGCCGCGGCGCCACTACTCCACATAATCCTTCAGTGAAGCACTGCGCTTCGGGTGACGCAGCTTCCGCAGGGCCTTGGCCTCAATCTGCCTTATGCGCTCCCTGGTGACGCCGAAGACCTGGCCCACCTCTTCCAGGGTTCGGGCTCGTCCATCGTCAAGTCCAAAACGAAGACGCAGCACCTTTTCCTCCCTTGGCGTCAGGGTGTGAAGAACGCTTTCCAGCTGCCCCTTCAGCAGCGCAAAGGAAGCCGCATCCGACGGTTCGCGTGCCTCCTCATCGGGGATGAAGTCCCCCAGATGGCTATCTTCTTCCTCCCCTATTGGGGTCTCAAGGGACACGGGCTCCTGCGATATCTTCATGATCTCCCTGACCCGGTCGGGGTCCAGGTCCATCTCCTCGGCGATCTCTTCGGCCGTCGGTTCCCGTCCAAGCTCCTGCAGAAGCTGCCTGGAAATGCGGATGAGCTTGTTGATTGTCTCCACCATGTGGACCGGAATCCTGATGGTTCGCGCCTGATCCGCAATCGCCCTGGTGATCGCCTGCCTGATCCACCAGGTGGCATAGGTGCTGAATTTGTAGCCCTTGCGGTAGTCAAATTTCTCCACCGCCTTCATCAACCCCAGGTTGCCCTCCTGGATCAGGTCCAAAAAGAGCATGCCCCTGCCCACATAGCGTTTGGCGATGCTCACGACCAGGCGCAGGTTGGCCTCAACCAGCTCCCGTTTGGCACTGTCGTCACCCGCCTCGATTCTTTTGGCAAGGTCGATCTCCTCCTCCGCCTTGAGCAGATCAACCCGACCGATCTCTTTCAGATACATCCGGACCGGATCATCAAGGGAAATTCCCTCTGGCAGATCCAGCTCTGCCCCTTCCTCAGCATCGGATTCTTCAGACTTCTCCGCCTCAGGATCGCCCTCAATCTTCACACCCTCTTCCCGCAGTTGACTGTAGATAGCCTCGATTTGACCGACGCTGAGTTCAATTTCACCGAGGGCATCCATGATATCCTGATAGGCCAGGATCCCCTTTTCCTTGCCTTCCTCCAGAAGCTGCCGCACCTCCGGATTATCAAGGTGTTCGGCATTTTTTTGCTCAACTCTGTCCCTATTCAAGTCTTCTCCGCTCCTATGCATGTTTGGGCTGGTTTCCGCAAGACTCAAGGCCATCACTCCCAGAACCGCTGCAAATCAAAGCTTGCGTGATTTCAATTCAAGCAGGAGCTGCATCTGCTCCTGCAATACCTGGGGAGGAACCGGCTCACCCCTACGTTCCTTGCCGCTGATGATCGCCAACAGTTCACCGACCCGCCGCTGCTGCCTTCGCCGTGACAATACTGAGATGCAGTCAGCGAACACTCTCTCTGCACTTCCCGGTCGAAGATCTTCCATCATGAACTCTGCTGCCAGGCGGCGCTGCTCCTCGTCCTCGCAACTGGAGAGCACTCGCTCGCTAACATTCCCCTCCACATGATCACCTCTGAGGATGATCGCGGCTATTCGCCGGTGCAGTTCGTCCTCGAAGTCATCTTCACAAAGCGCTTCACAGCCCCTGTGCAGGAATTCGGGCCTCAGCAGCATCAGCTGCAACACCTGGCGTTCTGCACGCCAGGCAGCAGATCTGTGTTGAGAGAGCCCCGTACCGTAATTTTCCTTAGTATTATGTCTATCTGCACTGGCTTTATGCCTACTTGCCAGCTTTTGTAAGTGACGAAGCTGCTCTCTGATCGCCTGCTGCGGCAGGTTCAGAGAATCAGCGATGTACCGAATCCGGTCAGCCCGCACAACCGAATCCTCCTCAGCGGTGACGATGGGGGCCACATCGCGAAGGGCCCGGGCCTTGCCCTCTGCCCTGCTGACATCGTGGCGCTCACATGCCCTGTTCCAGCAGAAGTCAAAGAAGGTCGCTGCCTCCTCGACGCACCTGCTGAAGCGCTCCTCTCCCCCCTCCGAGTT
>PWUC01000080.1 GCA_003562655.1 Clostridia bacterium | reverse complement strand
TGGGCGAGGAGGCTGGGGGGCTCTCCGGGGAGGCCGAGGCCGCCGCCCGCCTGCGCGTCACCGTACCGATGATCGACGAGGCCGAGTCTCTGAACGTGGCTGCCGCATCGGCGGTAATCCTTTACCACCTCCGTCCCCTCCCCACCTAGCTCTCCCGGTCCTTACCCGCACCAGTTCAGCACCAGGGCGGCCAGGACCCGGCTGCACGAGAACATGCTCTCAATCACCACGTACTCGTCAATACCGTGTACGTTCGCGGCCCGGGGGCCGTAGCAGACGCCGGTGCCGCCGAAGAGGTGGGCGAACCTCGAATCCACCCCCGAGGTCCTCGCATACACGGGGACGTCCTGCCCCGTGATGTCCCCGGCGGTCTGCCTGACAGCCTGCACGAAGGGATCATCGGGGTCCTCGAGATGGGGGTCGGCCTTCCAGCCGAACCACTCTACCCTGGGCGGGTTCTCCCGAAGCCATTCCCTTGTCGCCGCTGCGTCGGCGACGGCCTCCTCCACCTCGGCCTGGACCTCCTCGCGTTCCTCCCCGGGCAGAAAGCCTATCCGGCACTCCAGCTCCGCCCAGCCCGCCACGGTGGAGGGCCAGTCTCCCGCCCGGTAGCGGCCCAGGCTCAGGTGACAGGATCGGCCCCGGGAGCCCTGCTCGAACATGGGGTGTGCGTTCCTCTCGGCCCGTTCGCGGTCCAGCTCGAAGAGGGCCTCGACCACCGGGGCCATCTCCGCTATCGCGTTCACCCCCAGGTGAGCGTTTCCGGCGTGGGCCGTGCGGCCCTCGACCCGTACCCGGAAGTAGAGAATGCCGCCGTTTCCTATGCGGACTCCTCCGCCGGAGGGGTCAACGGCCAAGAAGCCGTCGGCGGTGTGCCCGCGCAGAAAGCACGCCAGGGCACCACCCCCGCCGCCGGCTTCCTCCTCTATGACGCTCTGCAGCTTCACCGTACCCCGGGGCCGGTGTCCGCTCCTGAGTATCGCCCGCAGGGCCGCCCAGGCCGCGACCAGGCCGGCCTTCATGTCACCGGCTCCCCTCCCGTACATCCGACCGTCCTTGACGACCGCTCCCCAGGGGGGAACGCTCCAGGCCTGTACGGGCTCCGGTGAAACCACGTCGATGTGTCCATTGAGGATCAGCGAACGGCCGTCACCGACGCCGGGGAGAGTGGCCACCACGTTGGGACGGCCCCGGTACCTGGTCTCCGGCGGCAGCTCCAGGCCGCAGTAGGCGGGATGGGAGTAGAGGTCGGGAATCTCTGTGGCCTCGAACACGTCCATCTCCAGGTCCAGCTCCCTGTAGAGGTCCAGGACCACCTCCTGGGCCGGGCCCTCCTCACCGACCACGCTGGGGACCTGCACGAGCCGTTCGAGGGTCTCAAGCATCAGCTCCCGGTCAGTGTCAAGTAGATCGAAAATCTCCTGCAGCAGGTGGGGGGATGGTTTCACGTTCATCATCTCCTTCTCCCGGTATCCTCCATCGGGGCACCTCTTCGGCGGGCGGGTTGAGTAAACCTGCCTTTCCGCAGGAAGACGGGCCCCTGCGTAGAAGCTCGGGGACGGAAGGGTGGGGAGGGCAGTGAGCAATGTCGTGACCCTTGATGGGCGAGTCTGGACCGGTAGGGGCGGGGAAACCTTCAGGCGGGGCCGGGTGATCATCGCCGACGGCAGGGTGAAGGCGGTGGGGGCCCTCGGGGAGTTTCCGAGGGAGCCGGAGGGCAGCCACATCGACTGCGGCAGCAGGTGGATCATACCCGGACTCGTAGACACCCATACGCACCTGGTGTTCGGCGAATCCGGGCGCAGCTACGAAGACTACATGACGAAAGACAGCGACGAGCTGATGCTGATGCGGGCGGCACGAAACGCCGGGATCCACCGCGCGGTGGGAGTGACCACCCTGCGCGACAGCGGGGCCAGGAACCGGGTGACCCTGTGGCTGAAGGAGGGCATCGAGCGGGGATACCTGGATGGGCCCAGGATCCTCGCCTGTGGGCGGCCCATCACCCCCACGGGGGGCCACTTCTGGTGGTGCAACCAGGAGGCCGATGGAGCGGACGGTGTCCGCAGGGCGGTCCGCGAGCTGGTGAAGGACGGTGTCGACTTCATCAAGATCATGGCCAGCGGGGGAGGAACGGCGGGCACCGACCCCACGGTGGCCACCTTCACTGCCGAGGAGATGGGGGCCATCGTGTCCACCGCCGCCGACCACGGCCTTTTGTGCTCGGCCCACTGCGAGGCGACGGCCGCGGTGGAGAGAGCGGTGACTGCGGGAGTCGACAGCATTGAGCACGCCGGGTTCCGGGAGCCCGACGGCACCCGTACCTGGCGCCAGTCGGTGGCCGACGAGATGGCGAGGCGCGGTCTGAGCTATTCGCCGACCATCCAGACCGGCTACCGGCGTCTCCAGGGGGCCCTGGCCGAGGAGGAGCCCACCGATGAACTGCGCCGGAGCATCACCGCAGCCCGCTACAAGCTATCCCGGAAGCTGGAAAACCTGGGACGCATGATGCAGGCCGGGGTGAGAGTGATCGCCGGCACCGACGCCATATCCGAGTTCGGCGACTACGTCCTCTGCCTGGAGCTTTTCGTTCACGCGGGGATGACCCCAGAGGAGGCACTGCTGAGCGGCACCTCCCGGGCGGCGGAGGCGGTGGGGCTGGGTGACGAGGTGGGAAGGATCAGTCCCGGATCCAGGGGAGACCTGGTGATGATCGACGGCGACCACCTGCAGGATGTCTCCGCCCTGAGAAACGTGGCGGCGGTGTACCAGGATGGAATCACCGTGGAGGTTCCCGCGCACATCCGCCGGGAGGTCCCGGATTTCGCCGCGCCCGGAAACCGGGAAGATGTCGCCTCCGTCCTGGGTGAGGGCCGCTGACCGCAGCGGCCGCACGGCCAGCCGGGTGCAGACCCGGGACCGGGGCATCCCGGTCCCGGGCGGGTTGTCACCCCACCACGACTCCACCGGGGATGGCAACTGCTGACAGGGCCCCCGTCAAAATTGACCCCTGCCCCGGGAGCGTGATATAATTTCGGTCAGTAGTGGAAGGGGAGTGGCCGCCATTTTTACTCCCGAGTTCTTTTGGTAC